>CAZPTG010000028.1:9335-15063 GCA_964589355.1 uncultured Spirochaetaceae bacterium | reverse complement strand
CACAAAAATAGGAGCATATGAATGAGAGTTATAATTGAAGAGAATTATAATAATTTATCATTATGGGCTGCAAGATATATTGCAAAGAAAATAAATGATTATAATCCAACTAAAGAAAATCCTTTTGTATTAGGTTTGCCAACAGGATCTACTCCTCTTGCAACATACAAAGAATTAATAAGACTTTATAATGAAAATTCAGTTTCTTTTAAAAATGTTGTTACTTTTAATATGGATGAATATGTAAACTTAGATGAGAATCATCCTCAAAGCTATCACTATTTTATGTGGAATAATTTTTTCTCACATGTCGATGTCAAAAAAGAAAATGTAAATATCTTAAATGGAATGGCAAGTGATTTAAAATTAGAATGCTTAAGATATGAAGAAAAAATTGAAAGTTATGGTGGAATTGATTTATTTTTAGGTGGAATAGGCCTAGATGGTCATATAGCTTTTAATGAACCTTTTTCTTCTTTGTCTTCTAGAACTAGAATAAAATCATTAACTTATGATACAATAATAGCAAATAGTAGATTTTTTGAAAATGATATTTCAAAAGTTCCAACTACAGCACTTACAGTGGGGGTAGAAACAATAACTAGTGCAAAAACTGTTGTTATACTAGTTAATGGTCACAATAAAGCTAATGCTTTAAGTTTAAGTGTTGAAGGCGGTGTTTCTCAAGCTTGTACAGCTAGTGCACTACAATTACATAAAAATGCTATTTTTGTAGTTGATGAAATGGCCTGTGGCCAATTAAAACTCGATACCTATAAATATTTTAAGGATATCGAGAAAAATAATTTAGATCCTAATACTCTGTTTTAATAGGAAAAAATAAATACTTCATTTGCCTTTTTTTACGTAATGTAAAAAAAGGCAATATTTAGTTGTACTTGCATTATCTTATTTTAATTGATATTAATAATAAAAAAACTTTTAAGGAAAATATATTTATGAATATTGTATGTCTTGATTTAGAAGGCGTTTTAGTGCCAGAGATTTGGATTGCTTTTAGTAAAGAAACAGGAATTGAGGAGTTGAAATTAACAACTCGTGATGAACCTGATTATGATAAGTTAATGAATTATAGACTTAATATACTAAGAGAACATAATTTGAAATTACAAGATATTCAATCTACTATTTCAAAAATTAAAGTTTTAGAAGGTGCTAGAGCCTTTTTAGATGAACTTAGAAGTTTAACTCAAGTTGTAATTCTAAGTGATACATTTAGTGAATTTGCAGCTCCTCTTATGAAGCAATTAGGTTATCCTACAATATTATGTAATGATTTAGTTGTTGGTGATGATGGTGAGATTATTGATTATAAGCTTAGAATACAAGATGGAAAGAAAAAAGCTATTGAGGCTTTTAAAAATATAAACTATAAAACTTTTGCAGCTGGTGATTCTTATAATGATTTAACTATGATTCATCATTCTGATGGTGGTTGTTTATTCAGAGCACCACAATCAATTTTAGATCAAGAAAAAAATTTAGTATTAACAACTACATATGATGAGTTTTTACTTGAAATAAAAAAGTTTTTAAATAAGAATTAATAATTGCTATGAAAAAAATAGAAAAAAAAATTATTACATCATTAATAATCTTAGTGATTTCAATAATTATTGGTTTTTCTTTATTATCTATTGTTTATCAAGGTAATTTTATATATGAAATAATTGTCGCTTTAGTTGTAATTTTTGTGATAATTGTTTTATTAGTTATTATAAAGAATTTCTATGATAATTTTAGTGAAAATAATTAAATTAGCCTCCTAATGGTAAAATTTGTGAAAAAATATTTAAATTGTTATAATAAACTATACAAATGTATAGTTTATTTACTTAAAATTTGTTAGTTAGTATATTTTTTTTTAAAAACTATATTGACTAGATTCTTGATTTTCATCATTTTACCTATATCGAAACAATACGTTGTGACAGAACGATATAGGAGTATGTTATGACTCGCGAATTCTTAAATGAGATGAAGGATGCACTAAAAGTTGAGAGAAAAGAACTTTTAGAAAAATTAGCAAAACAAGATTCAAATTTCAGAGACTTAGTAGGTGCTAAAACAATTAATGATAGCATTGATTCAGTTACTGAAGAGTTAGCTTTTAGAAGATTACAATTGACAGCAACTCATGATTATAACAAATTACAAGCAATAACAAATGCGTTGTCACGAATTCATAATAAGCAATATGGATATTGTATAGTTTGTGGAAAAGAAATTCCAGAAAATAGATTGAGAGCAATTCCTTATGCTGTAGTTTGTGTTGATTGTAAAAATGCACAAGAGAAAAAAACATCTAGACGTCATTAAATAATATATAAAAGGTTCACTTTATTGTGAACCTTTTATAGTTTTATTAGAAATAAGGATTGTTTTTTTCTTGTTTAATTGATGTTTTTGGCCCGTGGCCTGGAAGTACAATAACCTCATCATCTAATTTCATTATTTTTTCTAAAGATTGAATAAGTTCATTATAATTTCCACCATATAAATCCCATCGGCCGATGCTACTAGCAAAAAGTGTATCTCCTGAAAATAATATATTATTTTCTTCATTATAGTAGCAAACACCGCCAGGAGTATGACCTGGTGTTGTAATTACTTTGAATTTGCAATCATCTAGGAAATCATTATCTTTTAATAAATAATCAAATTCAGGTAAAGATTCAATTTCTTTTTCAAAACTCTGCAGGAAAGTTAAATCAAAACAATGTTCTTTAATAAAATTTTTACCTTTTGATCCTAAATAATCTAAATCTTTTTCACCAATAAAAATTTCAATTGAAGGGTATTTTTCTACTAATTTGGGTAAGCCCATAATATGATCCCAATGGCCATGAGTTAATAAGACTGATACAGGTTTAACTTCTCTTTTTTTAAGAGTTGATATAATTTTATCAGCATTTGCACCAGGATCTATAATCCAAGCACTTTTTGTTTCTTCATTTCCATAAATGTAACAATTTGTTTGGTAGGGACCAACTATCAAGCTATCAATAAACATATAATATTATCCTAAATTTATTTCTTTTTGGAATAAGTAATTGTTGCAGTTCTACCTTTTATATCAAGGCCATTTAGAACTTCAATTGCTTTTTCGCAATTCTTTTCATCCATTGTGATAAATGAGTACTTATCATGTACTTTTATACTATAAATATCATTTCTTGTAATACTTAATTTGTCTTGTAAAATTTGAGAAAGTTCTTTTGTATATAACTTTTTCATTTTTCCAATATTAAGATAAAGTGTTTTAGCACCTTGTGGAAATTTTTTTACAGGTTTTGCTTTTTTTTGTTCCTCATTTTCAGGCTTTTGTGTTTTATTATTACCTGAATCTACATTAGTATTTTTAGGTTTTTTGTTTTTTTGATTTCGTGCATTTTGAGGTTTATTATTTTTTTGTGCTTTTGTAAGTTCTCTTAATAAATAAGCCATAAAATATCCACGTAATCGCCATGGAACATTTTTTTTAATTAGTTTTCTTAGGGATTCTAATTCTTCAGGATTTGGATCTGTTTCAGTTTTTCCTGCAAGTAATTTGATTTTCCCGATAAGTACATCCTGTCTATTAGGGGTGCTCTTGTTTCTATCATCCATGAGCAAATCTCCTTAAAGCTGTTAACTACACTCCTTGAGTTTTAGTGTAGTTCCTTTTATATGTTATAATATTATCAAAATTATAACAATGAATTAAAACTAAGGCTAGGAAAAGGACCTACCTTAGTGCCAAGGATACCTCTCGGTCACACTCGGGTGAATCAATAAACTAAAAAGTCCTGCAATATTGATTCCTTTTGAGCATATAAAACATTTAATATCTTTGTCAAGGAAACATTTATTTGTTATATTATTGTTATGGCCTATAGTAGTAGTGAAAAGATTAAATTAATAGAAAAAGAAATTGCTTTAGAAAAAAAGCGTTTAGATGATGTTTATAAATGCTTAGGGGAAAATGTTGCTTTTTTTGTTAAAAATAAATCATTTTCTTACTGTGTAAAAGAACTCTCTGATTATGAAATTTCGAGAAACAAATATTTTAAATTATTAAAAACGAAAAATAATTTAAAAAGTAGAGTAGAGGAAATAAAAGATTGTAAAACTGACCTTTTTAAACTTAAAGAAGCTTTGTTAGGTAAAGAAAAAGAAGAATCTCAAGAATTATCAAAATTTGGTGCTGCAATCTATGAAGCATATACAAATAATCAATTAAATGAAAACTTATCAAATAAATTAAATACTGTATTCGATAAAGTTCATTTAAAGATGGAAAGCGTAGCTAATAAAAGAGATAGCTCTAGTATAATATTATTCTCTGCTTATCATAATAAAAAATTAAATAAGTTACAAAATGTATTATTTAAATTATTTATTGAAAGTGCGAAAATAATATTAGATGAAAAATTAGAAGATCAATTATCAATGAAAAATAAAGATAAATATTTAATAGATATTTATGATATTTTTAATAAGAAAAAATCTTTAGAAAAAAATATAAAAAAATGTAATGAGAAAATTGAAGAATTAAAAAAAGAAGATAAAGATGTACCAGCACAAAGGCTTGAAGATATTCAACATGATCTAAAATCTTTAAATGATGTACAAATAAATGCTGCAATTCATTTGGGTAAAGAATTATATAACAACTTACCAAATGAAATTAATTCTAATGAAATAGGTAATAAATCAATAAGTTTGATTGATGAGATAACTTTTAAACTTGCTAAAATAGAAAGTTTAGAAGAAAATATAGTAAAGTTAAACAATGAAATATTTATATCTGAATTATCAGCTCAAATAGCACATGAGAGAAGTAAAATAAAACAATTAGAACAACAAATCGATAATTGTCATTCCCAAATTGATAAAATTAGCGGTATAATAAATAAGAAAAGAGATAAAATTATTGAGTTGAAAAAATCTGGGACTTATGAAACGTCTAAGATAAATATTAAAACTTTGGATGAATAGTATGGATAAAGAAAAAAATAACGATAATAAAAAAGATAATAATCAAATTGATGCTTTATCTAAAGAAGAGCTCTCAATAAAAGAAAAAGCAAGATTAAGAGTGAAAAACTCTCAAAAAGTACAATATAAAAAAGAGAATGATAAAATCTCTAATAAAGCTAAAAAAAGTGTTTCAAAATCAAATGATTCTTTATTCATTGAGGTTCCTTTAAGAAAGGATGTTAAAGGTATTCCAAGAGCTAAATTAGATGTATTTAGTAAGCATAATAATGATATTAATTTATCACATGAATTAAGTAAAGAAAAATTAAGTGATAATAAATATTGGAAACAAGGTGAAATAGAATTTGCAATAGAAGATAATCACAAAAATAATCAATTACCTAAAAAATCTGAAATAATAGATAATGAAGTAGAATCTGATATTTCAGGTTCAAGAAAAATTAATAAAAAGGATGACAGTAGACCTGCTAATAGAATGGATAATAGAGTTACAAATAGAGTTCCATCAAAAACCTCTTCTCTTAAGGGAATTAAACCTGCGCCTAAAACATCTAAAGATAAAAAAACAAGCGATAAAGAGGTAGATAATAAAAAAAATGTGACAAAAACTAATAAAGCCGCTATCAACAGAGCAAATAGTAAGAAATCAACAAGTAATAAATCAACAAGTAATAAATCAGCAAGTAATAAATCAGCAAGTAATAAATCAGCAAGTAATAAATCA
>CAZPTG010000028.1:0-9235 GCA_964589355.1 uncultured Spirochaetaceae bacterium | reverse complement strand
GTAATAAATCTACAAGTAATAAATCTACAAGTAATAAATCTACAAGTAATAAATCAGCAAATAATGAATCAAAAAGTAATGAATCTCTAAATAGAATAATAACTTTATTAGACGATAAACAAAATCGAAAAGCATTAAATTTTCAAACTGGTGAAGATATAAAAAAAAGACGACAAAGAAGAATTGATATAGATTCTATTGAGAGAAGGCATAAAAACAAAAAGAAAAGTAATTCATTGTTATTTAGAATATTGAATTATAAGATTAATTCTAAGTTTAATATTAAATTATATTATTTGTTATTATTGATAATTATTTTAGCTTTAATTATTCATTTATATATTGTCTCTTTTGATATACCTTTTTTAGATAATAATAAAGTAGATAAATCTTTAAATTCTATTGAAATTGTAGAGCCAGTACATGAAAATAGTTTTGACTCTGATTTTACTTTTGTAGGAAATAATTTAAAAGATTTAGATTCTTTAATTATAAACGGTAATGAAGATATAGCTCTTTCTAAGAGTAATCAAATCATTAACCTTGATGATGATAATCTATCAAATCAATATATAGTAATTAACATTGAACAAGGTCTTAATGCAACACAAATTGCTACAATGTTAGAGGCTAATGAAATCTGTAAAAAAGATGATTTTATTAATTATGTTATTGATAATAATTATGATACTCAATTACAAAGTGGGAAATATGTAATTGAAAAAAATAGTAGTGTTAGTGAAATAGTTGATTCAATAATTTCAAATGATTCTACAATTGTTAATATATATCCAGCAAGTACAATCGAGCAAATAGATAACTTATTAACTAGTCGTCAATTAATAAAAAGTGGTGAGTTTTTACAAGCTTGTACACAAGTATGTGCTGAAAAAGGACTTGCTTTTGTAGAAGGTTGGTTTAGTCCAGCAACTTATAAGATTTCAAATGATTTTGATGTTAAATTGTTAGCAAGAACTATGTTAGATAATACTTTAGAGATTTTATCCCCTTATTTAAAAGATATAGCAAATGCAGGTTTAAGTATTAATGAAATAATTATTATAGCATCATTAATTCAAGGGGAGACACAAGATAATCAGCAAATGCCTATAATATCTAGTGTAATACATAATAGATTAAAAAAAGATATGCCATTAGGTATAGATGCAACTACTAGATATGAGATAGGTGATTGGAGTGGTGAATTGACTTCAGATGTTCTTGATGAAATTACACCTTATAATACACGTAGACAAAAAGGTCTTCCTCCAAGTGGAATTTGTTTAAGTTCTTCAAACGCATTAGCTAGTGCGATATTCCCTAAATCAACTGATTTCTTATATTATATACATGATGAGGCTGGTAATTTAATTACAGCCTTAACATATGATGAACATTTGAAAAATATAGAAGAGAGAGATAATAGTTAAATGGATTATAAAAAATATAATTTGCATACACATTCTTTTTACTGTGGTCATGGTAAAGGGGATTTAGTTGAGTATGTTAGAGAGGCTAAAAATAATAATTTAGAATTATTAGGTTTTAGCGAGCATTGTCCTGTTAAAGAAAATAGATGGAGAAAAAGTAGAATGTCTTTTGATATGATAGATACATATTTAGAAGACATTAATAATTTGAAATCAAAAGAAAAAGAAATACAGATTGAAAATGATGAAATGAAAAAACAAGCTGATATTGACAACTTGTTTTTATCAAATAAACAAGATCCTATTAAAAAAAATAAGACAATTAATCTTTTAAGTGGTTTTGAATGTGATTATCTAACTCAATATTATAATTATTATGATGAGTTAAAAGAAAAGTGTGATTATTTAATTTTTGGAGTTCATTATTTGAATTTGCCAGGTGAAAAAGATTTTCCGATACATCATTTTCCTCTAAATACAAAAGCTTTAAATGTTTATACAGATCAATATATAAAATCAATGGATAGTGGATTATTTTCTATTGCAGCACATCCTGATTTATTTTTTTTACAGTATTTTAAATGGGATAATCAGGCAAAAGCTATAAGTAAAGAAATTATTGAAGCTGCTATATACTATGATATTCCTTTAGAAGTAAATGGTAATGGAATATTAAAAGAAAAAGTTCAAGGTTTTGATAATGATATGAGAAGCCCTTATCCAGTTAGAGAATTTTGGGAGTTAGCAAAAACTTATAATGATTTAAAGATAATTACAAATGCTGATGCACATTCTCCTTTTAATTTAGCTAAATCAATTAAGCTTTGTGATATTTTTGCAAAAGATATTAATATAAAGTATAGAGATGCTAATATCGATAATATAGACGAGTATAAGAAAATAGAATTTAAATAGAATAGGAAAAGCATTATGAATAAAGTATTAGTTGTATCTCTTAATCCAACATTTCAAAAAACATATATGTTTGATAATTTTATTATCTCAGAAGTTAATAGAGAATTGTTTCATCGTGAAGATGCTAGTGGTAAAGGTATAAATGTTTCTAGAATATTAACACAAAAAAAAATTGAAAATACTATTATAACTCATCTAGGCGTAGCTGATGAGATAAAAATGCTTGATTTATGCAAAAAAGATAATATTAATATAAAATATGTATTAGATGATAATTCTCAAGTTAGAACATGTTCTACAATTTTAACAAAAGATGGAATTACAAGTGAATTAGTTGAAGAAAGTAATAGTGTAAATGATAATACTGATAAAAAAATAAGAATATTATTTAATGAAGAGATAAAAAATTGTGAGTACTTAATAATTACAGGAACAAGAAGTCCTAATTATAAAAATGATATATATTCAACTTTTGTAAAAACTGCAAAAGAGTTAAATAAGTTTGTTGTATTAGATATTGCTAAAGATGAATTAAAAAAATGTTTAAAATATAGACCAAATATAATAAAACCAAATTTAAGTGAATTTATGAAAACTTTTTACGATGAAGATGTTTTGGAAAATGAAGATAATAAAAATTGTATTGAAAAAGTAAAAAGAAAAGTAAAAGAGTTATATGATAAATATGATATTATAAGTGTAATTACAAGAGGAACAAATCCTATTTGGATTTATGATCAAAATGGTTTTTATCAACTACCTGTTAAAAAAACATCGAAATGTGTTAATACAATTGGTTGTGGTGATACAATGAGTGCATCACTTGTTGCTAATTTGATTGAGGAAAAAACTATAAAAGATTCGATAAAAAATGCTGTTAAAGATGCTAATCTTAATGCGAAGAGTATAGTTCCAGGATCGTTAGTTTAAAAATCAGGATTTGAATAAAATTCCATATTTTCTTGAGTAACGGGATGTTTAAATTTTAGAGATGATGCATGTAATAACATTCTCTTCTCATTATATTTTCGCTCTCCATATAATCTATCACCAATAATTGGAAAAAGTTTTTTTGCTGAATGTACTCTTAATTGATGTGTCCTTCCAGTTTGGGGAATAAATAAGATTCTTGTTGCAAGTTCTTTTGTTTTTTTGTTTTTTTCAACATTTAGTCTTTTAAAATAAGTTATAGCTTTTTTACCTTTTTCAAAATCAACTATTTGATATGGTCTATTATTAACATCTAATCTAATTGGTAAATCAATTTTCCCCTCATTCTCTTTTACAACACCTCTAAGTAAAGCTATATAGTGTTTTTCAATTTCTCTATTTTGAAATTGAATAGAAAGATTTCTGTGAGAGACTTTATCAAATGCTAAAACTAATAAACCTGAAGTGTCCATATCTAATCTATGAGTACTACTTTGTTCAATTGATTGAGGGAATAGTTTTTTTAATCTTGAAGTTATACAGTCTTTTAATTCTTCTTTTTTGCCAGGAATAGTTGTAATATTGCTTTGCTTATTTATAACACAAATATATTTATCAACATAAATTATATCTAATTTTAGCATATAAGGTAAAATAATTGAGCATTTTTCTTCACATGGAGGATAATATTTTAAATGTTGCTTTTCAAAAGTAGCTTTTCCATAAAACCCTTCAGCTAAACTAATAGGATGTAGATTGTTTTTAAAAGCATAATTTAAAAGTTTTGGAGCACAACAATCTCCTAATCCAGTTGGAACATATTTTTCATTTTTTATTGAAGAAAGTTTAACTATATTATGATTTATATCATAAAAATTATATAAATCTTGAGTTTCAACAAGTGCTTTATTGCTAATATCTTTTCTTTTATTGATGAGGTCTAAATTATTAGAATCATTTGAAATTTTTTTAGTAAGTTCTTTTATTTGATAATCATATTTATCAACAATTTCATTGAATTTACTTACATCAAAAAGAGGTGGTACATAACCATGTATTATGTATGAAGAATTAATTGAAGCAGAAAATGCTTTTAGTATTTTTTCATTACCATCTTTATCTAAACATACTAGGATTCCAAACATTGAACCTTTATCTTTCCATAGAATATCACAGCTAATATCATTGCTAATCATGTTAGTTTTATCAAATTTTTTAAAGAGTTTATCTAAATAAATTGATGCTTTTTCAAAATCTAAAATTCTTCTTTCTATCATGCTTATACTTTATAGAAATATTAATATTATTTCAAATATAATCCATTTACTTAACAAATTATTAGTCAAGTTTCTTGTATTTGCACTAGTTAATAACACATTGCATTTCTTAATAACTGAAAAATTGAAGCATTTGCACAAAAAATGAATATAGGCCAATCAGTTGTTAGCAACAAAATATTTAAATAAAGGGAGGTTAGATGTCTAATATGAATGAGAAAAAAAGCATTGAAAAAAGTGAAGATATAAAGGTTAAAAGAATAAGTAAAACACAAAGAATTGGATTGATAATAGTTTTTATATCATTGTTATTAATAGTATATCTAGCGTTTTTAGGAATGAGTAATAGAGGAGTAAGTCATATAGATAAAGAATCAGCTATAAAAGTTATTCAAAAAATATATGGAACAACATGGTATTTAGACGATGAAGGCGAAACTTTTCCTCTTTCAATACGAGACAATAATTTTGAAAAAATCAAAATTGCAAATGATTATGATAGAGAAAGATTAAGAGTCCCTTTTTATCTATATCTCGATGAAGAAGAAGAATCTTTAGGAAGACAATTAGCATTAATTTATTATGATGAAGAAAATACAGCTTTTAAAGCAAAATTTCCTAATTCAGAAATTTATGATTTCTCATACTCCATTTCTAAAGATAAAAAATTAGAAAGTTTGACATTTATATCAGATATAAATGAAAGGTCTTATTTTATTAAAGATTCGAATGAATAAATAAAGGAAAAAGTATATGAAAAAAAATGGTAAAAAAATTGATACAAAAAAAACAATAGCTAGTATTACATTTATGATATTAGTAATAGTAAGTAGTTCTTATCTATTTCAAAGCTGTGATGGTTCTATTATAGATACTAGCGGGGAGGATTCTCTCGATCAATTAATTGATGATTTATATGAAGATGACAATGAAGAAGAAAAAGATGAAGATGAAGAGGCTAATCAAGATTCATCAACAAATAATGAAGATTCTAATGATGCAGAAATTGAATATTTTGTTTTAGATATTTTAGATACAATTAGTGAAGAATATCCTTCGATTGTGATTGATAATAATAATGAAACAACAGTTCCAAATTATTTTGAAATAATTGAATTTAATCAAGATCGTATGTTTGGTTGGGTAAATTTATCTGGGTTTGAAAATAATGTTGATAATGGGTTTTATTATTTTGAAATAAATGAAAATAATTGTTATATATCAAATGATAATTTAACTTTTGAAGCTAATATTGATTTTGATAGATGCTGGCAAGTTGATTCATTTGTGTATGTTGATTTTAATATAGGAGATAATAGTTATCATTGTTATTTTGAGTAAAAAATTGGAGCAGTGAAAACTGCTCCTTAATATTTTTATTTTACAACAAATCACCTTTTATTTTCAAAGGCAATCCTGCAACCATTAGTATTACATTATCACAAATGGCTGCAAGTTTTTGATTAAAGCTGCCAGAGACATCTCTTATAGCTTTTTCTTTCTCATCGCTTGGATCAATTCCAAGGCCCATCATATTGGAAATAATTACAACATCTTCATTAGCACAAGTAAGCTTTTCTAAAAAAGCATTTTCTTTTTCTTCAATGTCTTCATTATTTTCTAAGAGATTCGATAACCAAACTGAAATGTTATCAATTACTACAATTTGAGTGTTTGATGGAAGATTTTTTAGTGTAAAATCTATGTTTGAATCATCTTCTATTATTGTAAAAAGATCATCATTTTTTTTATTAATAGATTTAGATTTATCACTGATTTCATTAATTCTTTCTTTAGAAGTTGCAATAATTATTCTTTGCGAGTTTTCTAAGCCAAAACCCAAAGCATAATCATAGGCATAAGAGCTTTTACCACTTTTACAGCCACCAAGTAATAGAGAAATTTGAGGTTTTCTTTTTGTTTGAATCTTTGCATCACTTGCACTTGAATAAAGTGTTTTTGATTTTAACTTTACTTGGTTATTATAGAGGTGCATTTTCTTTATATCAATTGTTGGCATATATTAATCTCCTTTCATTGATTATTCTAGCATGTTAAGAAACATATATCTACATTTATAAATAAACAATTAAGGTGTAGAAATATTAGTTATTATAGGTTTTTCGAATTGTATAATTCTCATTATCGACACTAAATTGTAATTTTCTTAAAAGTCTTGCTAATTCATCGATTTCATCACTATTAAAATTTGATGCGATTTTATTTGAAATTTTTATTAAAGATTTATTTACATTGTAAGCCTTACTCTCGCCTTTTAAAGTGAGTTTTATTCTAATTTTTCTTTTATCTTTAAAATCTTCAATAAATGTTATTAAATTATTATCTTCAAG
The DNA here is from genome assembly GCA_964589355.1 of uncultured Spirochaetaceae bacterium. GTDB lineage: Bacteria > Spirochaetota > Spirochaetia > Sphaerochaetales > Sphaerochaetaceae > Pleomorphochaeta. The sequence goes on along the minus strand of CAZPTG010000028.1, from coordinate 2,332 downwards.
CCTAGTACATATTTGTTTGATATTTTGATGACTTGTTGATATTAATCTAGATAACTCTCTAATACTAGGAGGATTTGGTAGTTGTAATAGATATATCAATATTTGAGCTTGTCTTTTTGTTAAGCCATCAGGAGATTCTTTACTATTGTTATAAAAGTTCTCTAATTCATTAACTAATGATGAAATTTGTTTTATTGTTAATAATGAATTTTCTAGTATTTCTATATCTTCTTTATTACTCATATTAATCATCTAAATCAAAAGATTCAGGAAGTATAAAATCATTAAAATCTGTAGGATTTTTAGAGTTTTGAGCTTGCATACTTTCAAAATCATCAGCACTTAGATTTTTACCTTTACTGTTCTTTTTTCTAGATTTCTTTTCCAAATCATTTTTATTATTATATTGCCGTTGAATTCTTTTTCCACTTCCTAATAAAATTGCAATAGGTCTAAGAGATTGAACATTAGCACAAAGAATTTGCATTATACTTGTTAAAGGAACGGCAAGGAACATACCCGGGATTCCCCAAATAAAACCCCAAATAGATAAAGAGACTAATAAAATAAAAGGAGATAATCCTAATTGAATACCTTGAAGTCGAGGATCTATTATATTACCTAAAATAGTTTGGATAGAAATTGTTAATACTGCAACATATATTATGCTTATCCAATCTGGAGTGAATTGAATTAAAGCCATTAGTATAGTTAGTGAAGTTGTAATTAATGAGCCAATACTTGGAATAAAATTAAGAACAAATGATAATAGTCCCCACAATATTGCAAAATCTAGTCCAGTAACTTTTGCTGTCAAATAGAATAAAATACCTGTTATTAAGCTTATAGTAAATTTAATAAATAAATATCTAGAAATTTGGTGTGTTGTCCTTTGTGTTATAGATACAATAATGTTTGAATTATGGCCATTAAAAGCTTCTATGATTTTTGGAGTAAGTGTATGTCTTTCTAAAATAAGGAAAAATAAGAATATAAATATTAAAAGAATATTTTTCATTATTGTTGCAAATTGAGATGATATATTTTGTAAACTTGTTAAAGCTATATTAATCCAATTTATATTTAAATTTGAGAGAACTGTTTCTCCTGGATTTAATTTCATAAAAGTTCCAATATTTTCTGTAAGTAATAAATCTAATTCATTTAATCTATTACCATATGTTGGTATACCTGAAATTAGTCGTTGAATTACCATAATAACTAAAACACCAACAACTATCAAAAATGCTAGAAATATTAATAGGCCTAAGGTATTGCTTATCCAATAAGGTATATGTAATTTATCAAGTTTTTCTAATAAGGGGAAAAGTATTAACATTACAAAACAGGCGAAAACAATAGGAATTAAAACACTACTTGCTACTTTAAAACAAACGATTACAATAAAAGTAATTACAGCAAAGCTTAAGCTTTTTATATATTTATTATCATCTATTATATTTACATAGTCTTTGATTTTAGATTTTTCATTCATATTAACAAATATAAACTAGGTATGAAAAACCTTCAATATCTGCTATTAATTATTTATAGATAAAAAGGAAAATCTTATTTGAATTCAAACAATATTTGAATATATTTTTTGTTTTACAAAATTTTTCATTATTTTTGAAAGATTTAAAAATAGTTATTATTGATAATTTAGCTATAACATATAAAATAAGAGATAAGGCCTTAAATCTAAAATAATAGATATAAGATAATTAAATGTTGAGATAAATAATTTATAATGAATTGAAGGTGTTTATATGATTAATGATGATAAAATAAGTTTTAGAAAAGCTGAGAAAAAAGATATAAAATTAGTAATTAGTTTTGCAAAAAAATTAGCTAAACATGTAGATTTGATGGATGAGGTTAATATTGATGAAAAAATTTTTTCGAAATGGATATTTGATGAAAAAACAGCAAATGTTATTTTTTTAATGAAAGGTGAAAAAGAAATTGGTTTTGCTCTCTATCTTTATTTATTTGCATCTTTTAATTGTAAACCAACTCTTTATCTTGAAGATATATATATTGATGAAGAACATAGAAACAAAGGATATGGAAAACTAATATTTAAAGAATTAGCAAAAATTGCTAAAGAGAAAAATTTAAATAGATTGGAGTGGACATGTTTAGATGAGAATAAAAGAGGCTTAGATTTTTATAATTCTCTAGGTTCAAAAAAATTAGATGATAGAAGATTAATTAGATTAGAAAAAGAAGATTTAAATAAATTTTTAGCCTTATAATTTTTCTAATTTAATAATTACTTGTAAATTTTAACTTGTAGCAATAAACTATATATCAAATGGAGTGTTAAATT
>CAZPTG010000027.1:1157-15203 GCA_964589355.1 uncultured Spirochaetaceae bacterium | reverse complement strand
GTCAACTTCTGTTTTAGTGTAAGTAGCTGACTTATCTGCTTTGTTGTCTAATGCTGTTTCTAACTCATCATGAGTTAATGTACCAATATTAAGTAATTGATCATGGTCAGTAACTGGACTTATATTTAACGGTGCACTTGATACTCTTTCAACAAGTCCTGTGCTTGCATTTTTTTCAACAATAACACGACCGATAAGTACACAACTATCATATACGATTTGTGGAATTATAGGCGGTGCACTTGCTTCAGCTTCGCTCAGAGTGTAAGATTTATTACCTAATACCATACAGATACAGTTCAAATCTTCATCCATGTTTCTATATAGCCAGTTAACGCCATATTGATTATTATTTAAGTTAACTAAATCAGTACCATTATCATATTGTAAATTATTGTATTGAAAAATATCTGAATAAGCCCATTCTCCGCCAATATGGTAGAAAAATTTAATCTTTCCGTCTGTACCTGTACTTGTATCAATTTCTGATAAATTACTAGGATTGACACCATTCCATACTATGCCACTACTGACCATCAAATTTCTAGTTCCTAATTCTGCAATAGCTAAGCCTGATTCAATTTGATATCGATTAAGTTTAATATCTTTATCGTATAGTTTATTTGCTAATCCTCTAGCTGCGTTATCCCAATTTTCTACACAAATTTCATCATCTAATCTACTACAAGTAAACACTGGAATCACATCAGATGAAGTTATTAAACTTTTATCTGTAATTAATTCTAAAATAGGCGTTCCTGCATTGTAATTAGCTACGATGTAAGAAGGTATATTATTTGTTAATGCAAAAGTTCCACCGTTAATGCTGTATTTTTCAATATTACCACTGAAGTTACTAGTTGAAAATAATCTAAAAATCCCAGTGTTGTCGACTGTAATTGTTCCAGCTACTCCATTTTTTGTATAGCCAGGTAAGGTTACTACACCGGAACTAATGTTTTTAATTTTTGAATTAACATCTGTGATGTTATCTTTTAAATCTAATGCTGTTTGAACAGCATTACTAATTGGCTTATCCAAATCACTTGTATCATCTACATTACTCAATCCAATTTGTGTTTTAGTAACTGAATGTGGATTTTCTTCATTATTGATATGTGTTTCAGATTTTTCCCAGTTTCGATTTCTTTTATCAAGATCAGAATCAATTAAATTATCAATATTTTCTAATTCAAATTCTATCATTTATTTTCTCCTATAGTAGTATTTGATTCCATGATTTACCAGCCAATGAGCGCCAAGTGTAATCAAAATTAATATTAATTCTTGCTAATCTAATATCATCAGTTACATTGACATTTTCTTTGATTCCACTTTCTAATAAATCCTCTCCAATTATAACACTATTTTCACCAATTTGTAAAATATCAAAAGGCTGTGGAACTGGTTTATCTTTACAATTGACACTTATATTCATCAGTGAAGTAGTCCCAGCACTTTCTTTGATTTTCCAACCTTCTTTTAATCTATAAAAAACATCATTTATTTTAGCCCACATTAATTAACCCCACTTCATCATCCATATACGACATTGTATTTCTTGCTATAGTTTGACCATCTAAATTAATAATAAAAGGTCTACTGATATTTTTATTTTGGTTTAATGGTTGAATTGTAATCCCTTCAGCTTTAGCATCTGCCATAATACCAGCGGGAATTATTCCCTCATGTTTATGAACATTAGCCAATTGATCTTCTTCAATAATTCCACCAACATCATAAGATTTAGCTTTAGTATTAAGATATCCTGATGCTAAACTTGCAGCAAGTGCACCAGCGCCATAAGCGGCAGCAACTGGAAAATTTAATAAATTAACTGCTGCTAAACCTGCCAGTTGAACTGCTATTCCTTTCAATACGTCTGCAAGTGCTTGGAGTGCTATTCTACCAAATGACTTCCAACTAAATTCATTATTAGCTAATTCTTCACCAATATCACTAAATCCATTAACTACAGACTCAAAAGCCTGATTCATTACATTAGTCCAACTAAATACTAATTTTTTAGTATCATCTAATTCATCTTCAACTGCATCTGATACTGTACTAACCCCTTCTTCAACACCTTCTGCAATTGCTCCACCGACAGTTTTACCAGCTTCTTTTGCATCATCTGTTGAATTATTAACTACTTCAGGAACTGTTTCAGCTAAATCTTCCGCTGATTGTTTAACTCCATTGATACCATCTTCAATTCCTTGTGAAAAACCTTCATCTACATATCCACCGATTTTAGCCATTTCTTTAGAAGGTGAATGAATTCCTAATATACCTTTTACTCCGTTCAGTAAAGTATTACCAATTTTTTTTGCTGTGTCTTTAATTTTATTTAAACCATCTTTAATACCATTAACCAAACCATCAATAATATCACCGCCAATATCAAATAATGATGATATTTTTTCTGTAATACCGTCTTTTAAATTAGATAATATTTCTTTACCTTTATTTATTAATTTTTTAGGATGAGTTAATCCATATATTAAGTTTTTAATTATTTCACCAGCAACATTTATTATATTACTATGAAATGATTTAACACCTTCAATAAAATAATTAATTATTTCATGAGCTTTTTCTGCAAATCTACTTGAATCAATTCCTAACCCTTCTAATAAAGTAGCAATAATATTAACCCCAACCTCATAGACATTAGATATAAAAGATTTTATTCCATCTAAAAAGCTAGTTATTGCGTCAACGCCTGCTTGAATTAATTCACCTGGATGTGTTAAACCATATATTAAGTTTTCAATTATAACCCCTGCTATGTCTATTATTTTATAATAAACGCTTCTTATTCCGTCTAAAAATATTTCGACAATTTCCTTTGCTTTTTCGTTAAACTTTCCTGCATCTATCCCTAAACCTTCAAGTAAGTTAGTAATGATATCTATGCCAATATTTAAAGCCCATTTCATAGCAGCGAAAGCACCGTCATAAATCCACTTTAAAATATCTTTTCCCTTTTCAACAATTTCGCTTGAGTTGTTAGTAATATAATCAATTATTGTTCTTATTATTTCACCAGCTTTGTTTGCTAATTCTGGTATTTTTTCAGCAATACCAGTCTTAATATTTTCAATTATATTTTTACCATTACTTAAAAATTCAGGTAATAATCGAATAATTGTACCAATTGCAAAACCTAAGCCATATTCTAATTTATTCCATAAATTTGGAAATGATGAAACTATACCATTGATTAATGACTTGATTATAATTACACCATATTCAAATATTTTTGGAACTAAATCAATAAATGTGTTAACGACTTTAGTTGCCATGTTTGAAAGTGTTTCTGCTAATTTCTGTTCACTACCTTCAACGCCTGTTGCTAGTCCAACAAATGCTTGTAATAAATCATTAACGGGTTGAATCATTGGGGTTAATAAGTTAGTAATTAAATTCGTTCCAGTTCTTTTTAATTGATCCATAGTATCAGTTAACATAACACCAGCATCAACAGTTTCATCTGATAGAACTAAACCTAAATCATGTGCTTGTTGTTTAACATCATCAATACTATCTGCACCAGCGTTTAATGCAGGTGCTAATTCTGTTGCTGATTTCCCAAGTAAATCGCTTGCTATAGCTGTTCTTGTAGTTTCATCTTCAACGCCTTGTAAAGCTGTGAACACTTCATTAAATAAGGTTTCTTGGTCTTTCATATTACCATTAACATCAGTTATTGAAACACCTAATTTATCAAATTGTTCAGTATAAGTTTTACCACCTGTAGCCACATCATCAGCAGCAGCACTTAATGTTTTCATTGAGGTTTGTAAACCATCGACATTAGCGCCAAATTGACTTAATACAAAATCCCATTCTTGATATGATTCTCTTGATATACCAATCTTTTGGCTCATCTTATCAATATTATCAGTAGTTTCTGAAATCTTGACAGATGCACCAGCTATTGCCCCTATGCCTGTAGAAACTGCACCCATTGCAATAGTTGTTGCTTTTCCAACTGCTTTCATTCCAGAACTGATATTTGATTTAATAGTACTTAATTGTTTCTTTAAATCTTTTGAATCAATGTCTGTTTTAATTATAATAGAACCATCATATGCCATATTTTTTTTAACTCCACATCTTCATTATATCATTAATTTGTTCGCCAAGTGTTAATTTTTTAGTTTTTTTCAAAGAATATGCTTCTTTTATTTTTCTCAAATTATTGATATAAGATACATTATATTTAGTCTGTTTTGGAATCTTTTCAAGTCTTTTACCAATTACCCAAGTTAATTTATTTCCTTCAGGAAGTCCATTAAATAGACTTAAAAATTTCCACCAGTGAAGATATTCAATTTCAACTAAATCAATATTATAAACCTGTAAAAATGCACTAAATATTAATTCATTATCTACATTAAAATCAAAAGAAGGAGTCGATTCATCATCTTCTCCTTCTTCTATCTCTTTCCCTCTGTGAATGAAATCTTTGATATTATCAAATAATTCTTGAATTGGAACTGAACCATCGTATGTAGGAAAAAATAAATTAATTATTTCTATAATTTTATCATTTTCATTTAAATTTTCATTTTTAACAATCCTATCATACATCAATACACATCTAAAATCAGTTTCAATTTCTAAATTATTATAACTATATCTTAATTCATCAGTTAAAATGTTAAACATTTATTTTCATTCCATCACGAATACATTCTGATATTGCTGTTGCAACCCCAATTAAATTTTTAAAATCATGATTGCATGTTTCCCAAATATAATCAAAATCATCATTAAGTGCAAAGTCAATAATACTTTTAAAAGCATTTAATAATTCATCATAATCATTTGATTTGTTAATATCTTCTAATAAATTGGATAGATCATCTTGATAAGTTTTACATTTTTTAATGAAGTCATAATCACTAACATTAATTTTATATTTTCTTTCACCAATTTCAACAATATTAGACCTATCTTTAATTTCTACTTTTTTATACATGTTTTATTTCTCCCTTGAAAAAAGGGTAATCCATAATTAATTCCAAAGGAGAAAAATTAAAAATGAATTACCCAAAATTAATTTTTAATTAAGCAATATCACTACTTGTAATTACTTGTCCGTAATATTTAACAATTCTCTTATCTGAATCCAATTCAAATGCATTTAAATATTGATCTGCAACTACAGGAATATTAGCATCTGAAACATAACCTGTTGCTCTTACAAACATCAATGAATTAATATCACATGTTGGTTGAGCATTTGTTATTACATAAGCTAATGTATTACCAGATTCTGCTGTAGCTGTAAACTTGGTTGAACCAGTAACTGAACCAGTTTCAACGACTGCTGATAATTCAGGTGCTGTTGTAGCAGGTATCAAGGTAGGTTTACCATTGAAATGAACTTCAAAACTAATATCACCTTCAGCAGCAGGGTCACCATTTGCAGGTTGAATATTAGCAATAGTTACTTCACCAGTTTTTAATTCACCACGTTCATCAATGAATCTTGCTTGTGTGTTTCTTTCACATCCAAGTTTCAAATACAATCCCATAACAAAATCTTGTGCTACATCATTGATAAATCTATGACCACTTACTGCGATAGTAAATTGACCACCTGTAACATGAGATTCTGCAAATCCTTCACCGTCAACATATTGATTTTGGCTAACTACTTCATTAGGTGATGGAACTACACCAGTAATACCTTTTTTAACTGATGCCCAATTTGGTGTTCCACCATAATTAGTATCAATTTGTAAAAGACTTTCATGGTTTAAAACTAAATCACAATTAAACATATTTTAATCCTCTTTATCTAAATAATATGTTAGTCTAAAATCACTAGCATATATTAAATTATTTTTCTCATCTCTTTTAATTGGATGAGCCGACTGAACTATTTCTATTGTTTTCAAACTAAATTTATTAATTTGAAAATAAGTAGGAATATCTAATATTTTTTCAGCATTAGTTAAAACATCAACTGCATCAACTAAACTACTGTTTTTTGCATTTAAACTAAATAAAAATTCACCTGAACGTGAACCATCCCAATATCTTGTTTCACGTGCTGAAGATGGTTCTTCTTTTAACATTAATCTATCAGTGTCAGTTTCAAAAAAAGCATCTACATCAGTTAAATTAATACCGTTAAGAGTTAAAAAATTACTAATTTCATCAACTATTCTAACCATTTTTTATTTCTCCAATATCTTTAACCAGTTGTCAAGATTAATTTTCTTGGCTTCTTCAAACCATTTCGCCCTTGAGTGAGGATTTTTATCTTTACTAAAATTAAAATCATCACCATTGTATAATCTTTGTGCATAAGGAACATCCCATTTTAAACGACCTTTTCCCTTATGACTTGACCAATCTTTAATTACAGATGTTTCCAAATAATGATCTTTTACTGGGACAAAAAAATTAGAATCTTTCATTATCTGTTCTTCAAATAAAATTTGTTTTTTATCAAAAATTTGTTTTTTATCTTTATAAATTTTATTGATATTAAACTTTATATTAACATCCATTTTTAAACTAATTCCATTTCTAAATGATGTATTAAATCCATTTGACCAAAATATATATTAATTTTTCTAATAGTATATTCATCACCTTTAAAAATAACTTTATCTAAAGTTTTAAATTCCGCTGAATCTGAATTAATTCTATCCCAAAATAATAAAGCCTTAGATATATCATTTTCATCCATTGAACCAACTAATATTTTATTCTTAACTGGTTCAACTCTAACATGATTAACAGTTGATTCAGTGAAAGTTTTTTCACCATAAATATTAGGTTCATCAACTGTTTTTAAAGTAATAGAATGAATTAATAATGATTTTCTGATTGGTCTAATATTCATATTCATTTACCCTATTTATTGACTGAACACCCCTGTACATCAATCCCGAATTATTTAAATATAACATTGAACGCTTTGTTAATCCCGTCGAATTTAAGTCGTTACTATTTTTAGATTCAGAATATGAACCTATACTAAATTGACCACTCGTTTCTTCGTCAGTTCCATAATTATCAAAATAATCTGCTTGAGAGTATATTGATTTCATATACCAAGCATATCTTTCTGTTCCAATTTCTTCTTCTGTAGGCGCAACTAATCGACCTATTGTGGCGAGAACTATTTCTTCAGCACGCAATACGACATTTATATCTATATTTTTATAAGCATCATAATTAATTAATTCTTGCCACGTCATACTTAATCTAATCCTTCGATACCATCTTCAATAATACCATCTTTAATAATACCATCTTCTTCAATTACTTCTGATTTAATTTTTTTACTGCGTTTCTTTTTGGGTGCTTTTAATAAATTGCCCTTTTCATCACATTCACCAAGACATTTATATCCAGCTGATTTTAAATCTTCATCATCTGGTTTAACTCTAAACGTTGCCATTTTTCGCCACAATTTCATAATATTTTTTCCTTTTTTAGTATAACCCATGATATTTTACTATCATGGGAGATTAACGACCACCGTCCTTATTATACTGCGTAAGCATCATAAAAATTAGCAAATAAACCAACTAATTTATTATCAGCTACGAATAAATCATGATATCTACGATATTGAATTTTCCAAGCGTCTGCGCTTTGGTTAGTATCTGGTAAGAATATTCTTAATTTCTCTAATTTATTAACTGCCATTACATATGAAGGAACTGCAATAATCCAGTTAGTATCGACTGCACCAACTGTTGGAGCAAAACCAGTGGTAAATGTATAAGCTGTTTTTAAACGTGCTTTAGGAGTAGGAATAATTTGAACACCATCAAAAGATTTAATTTTAGTATTTAAATCTTTTTCACCGTTAGCATCTAAATTACGAGTAACGCCATCTGCTTGTTCTAAGATTTCAAGAGCATCATAAGACATGTAAATTACTGGATTGATTGCACCAGCTTCTTTAACTGTTTTTAAATCAGCTTTTAACTGTGCGATAATTGTTTCTTTTGCAGGAACATAAGAAACTTTTTCATTACCAGCACCATGAGCATAAGCACTTAACTTACTCAATCTATAAGCATCAATTTCAGGAATTACATGTGTAGTTTGGAAATCTGCCATTAATTGACTTGCTGTTGGTAAGAATTGTGATTCGTCAACATCTTGTGAATCTAAGATAAATTCATTTGATCTATCCATATCCATTGTAAATGTTTCCCAATCAAGAGTAGAAGCACCAGTTGTAAAACCAGTTGCACGATTATAATCTTTCATTCCTGAAGTAGTAATTTTTGCAATACGAATAGTTTTACCGCCATTATATTGAACCATTGCACCATTCATATCCAAATTATTAGTTACTAAACCATGTTCAACTTGTTCATCTAAATTAGGTTGAAACAACTGAACATATTCTTCGACTGTATGAGCCATAATATTTCCTTATTATTTTTTATTAAGAACCTAATTTTGATCGGCAATTAGAACCTGTTGAACAATGATGTTCCCTAATCTTATTGGTGATTAGTAACCAAAACATAATTTAATAATTAAATCATCTATATAAATAATACATCACATTTGATGTGATGTATAGTGTTATCATGCAATTATTTTAATTATTTTTATTTTAAACCCATATATTTTCTCACTGTTGCAGCATCGGTTTCCATTGAGCTCTTACCTGTTCCACCTGATTTATTACCAAAATCTTTGGGTTGAGAACCTTCTTTGTAGAATGGATATTTTTCAATTGTTGATTTAATCTTAGAATCAATATCATCACCTTCACCAATATTCATGGCTAGTTTAATGAATTCTTTTGCTTTCTTAGCATCAACACCAGCATCCATTGCTTTATCTCTTGCCTCATATTCAGCTAATTTATCATTAGCTTCTTTGATAGCTTTTTCTTTTTCATTTAATTTTTCAACTGCTGATTTATTAGCATCTTCTTCAGCTTTTTGTTTTTTAATAATTTCTTTGATTTTTTCAGGGTCTTCAATCCCTAAATCTTTTAAAATTTTTGCCTTTGCTGCTTTTTTCTCATTAGCTAATAAACCATTTAATTCTTCCTGTGTGAATTTTTTATCATCTTTAGGTTCTGAATTTGATTCAGTTGTTGGTTCTGTGTTTGGTTCATTCTTAGATGGTTCTGTGTTTGGTTCAGGATTTCCACCATTTCCATCGTCTTGTTTTTCAAACATAATTCTAAAGTAATTTTTTAACATATTTTTTTCTCCTATGTGTTATTAAATAAACTATAACTTATATCAATTATTAAATCAATCTTTCATTACTATAATATCTAGTTCTTCCAGTGTCATCAATAAATTCTCTCATTTTAGCTTGATTGTTTTTAACTCTTAATGAAGCTGCATTATTATTTAATTTAGCATCTTTAGTAATTTGTAATTCTCTTTTAGCGTTTCTTATATTTCTTTCTAATCTTCTTTGAGTTTGAGCATTTTCATATACACGTTTATTTTCTTTTTTAGGATAAGGTTTATAAGTTTTTTTAGTACCATCCATATAAGGGTACATTGTATGACCACAATTTATACCAAATAACCCAGCAGGTTCACCCATTGATGTAGAAGTTAAAGCGGGGTATTTATTGGACTTTCCACCTCTTGAATAAACCTTACCTTGATAAGGTTCACATAACGGACGTGCTCCAATATGTGAAGATATTTCAACAAGATCAATATCATAATCATCAAAAGTTTGTTCTTGAACATTTGTAGTTATATTTCTGTTAGTAGTTCTTAAAATCATATTTGAATAACTGTAAGCACTCCAATTTCTACCGGCTTTATCAACTACAGATTTTAAACCTTCATTACTCCATTTTCTAACTAATTTTTCAATGGCTTGATCAGATGTAATTGTTCCGGATGAAACTAATACTGAAATACTGTTAGCAGCATCAATATAAATATTTGGAGTATTTCCAATTAAACCAGCTGAAGTTATATTATAAGAATTTTTTAGATTAGAAACATATTGGGTTAATATTGATTCATATGAAGAAGTTATGTTTAAATCAACACCAGCATTTTTTAATAATGCTAATGTTTCTTTAGATGTGTTAAATATCATATCATTGATATCTGAAGCAATGACACGTTCAATGGCTGGAGCATAAGACTTTAATATACTTTCTACCCTTTTAGATATTTTAGACTGTTCTAAGAGTTTTTTAGTTAACCAATTAGTAGTTCCAACATTACCTTTTGATAGCGCTTTAATTAAATCAGTAATAATTTCAGTTTCTACATCAAACATTACTTTTTCGTACATTTAATATCCTTTTTATTCAAACATATTTGGCGGGGTAACTGTTTTATTAACTTCTCTTAATTCATCAGCTTTCTTCTTGGCATCTTCAGCACTTAAACCATCTAAATGAATTAATACATCTTCTAATGTAGCTGTTTTATTTAAAAGTCTACCATGCCAATATGCTGTTTTGCTATTTCTATCTTCAATAATATTATCTTCAAATTTAATAACAAAATCTTCATCGACATAAGAGATTCCACCGTCAAGAGAGGATTTATAAATCATGATTACTCTACATAAATCATTAATGCATTTTTCTAATGATCTTTTCATTAAGGATATTCTTCTAAACGTCGCACTATTATCAGATATTATTTCAGTTGCTGTTTTTAATCCACCAACCGCATCAAACGATAAGAAATTGGCATCAAATCCCATACTCATACTTAATAATTTTAAATTAACATTTAATGAATTTGTTAAATCTGTAATTCTTAATTGACCTGAACTATTATCCATCACTTGTAATCTTTCAATGTCATCGGAATTTAAGGCTGTAAATATTTCATCTGAAGGATCAACATAATTAACTAAATTACCATCTTCATCATATGATTTTTGAATCATACCCGAACCAACAATTAATCTTTTTCTACCTAATCTTACTTCACTATTTAAAGCATCAAATGAATTATCACATTCGTGTAACACATGTTCGGAGTTTGCGAATAAGCTAATGTTTTCAGGTGATTCAGAGTTTAAATTATTGGTAACTACTGAAGGACAATAAACAAATAATGGATGAGTTATGTTAGAAAATTCAATTGTTTTTTCTTCACTTCTACCAATATCAGATAATTGAACTTCACTACCTGAAGCATTATATACAAGTGTTGTAATTTCATAACCAGTTTCTTTAATTCTATGTTGTTCGATAATTGTATATTTTTCACCATTGTATATTTCATCAGAATAAAAATCTGCATCAGTAATCATAGTATTATTAAAATTAACTGGTACAAAGTTTTGAGCTTTTACGAAGTCAATTGTCGTTTCACCATTTTTTACATAAATTTTTAATGCACCTCCACCAAGTGCGTTAACATATTCATACCATTTTTTTAAGTTTGTTAAGAAATCATTATTTTTAAAAATTTCTTCAATATATTCATTTGTTTTAATTGTAGGAGTTTCTGAAAACAATAAACTATTAATTCCTTCAGTAATAGTTTTAGGTAAATTTAATCTTGATAGGGGTCTTTTCTTTTTGACCCCAAATGCTGAACGATAATAATAATCAGCCCATTTAGGTTTTGATTTATAAATATTAAACCAGTTATATTTTAAATCTTGCATTGAATCATTATTGTTATTTAATTGTTGTCTTTTGAATATGTTATTATTTTTCATTACGCTGCTTTCGCTCCTATCCTCATGAAATCCTTGAAATGTCTTTCTAAAGTATATTCTACCGCATCCAAGCTGTCAATGTTAGATGTTCCATCGTCTAATCTTTCGTTATTTGAATTAATTTTAGGATTCCATACGGCACTTTCAAATGCTAATGTTAAATTTTTACATTTCTTTAAAATAAAAAATTGTTGTCTTTTGAAGATTGAATTTTCTAACATGATCCTATCCATTATTTTTATTTTTTTAGATGATTTAATATTACAAATTGCCATTGCTCTAATTTCTTTAATTATCAATTGTTCAGCAGAATCTATATAAGCACATTTAATTTTTTTACCTAACGTTTTTAGATCACCTACCAATTGTTTAAATTCTTCTTTGAGAGAATTCACATCTTTGTTCAACGTATCGTAAACTTCATCGACTGCTATTGCTACTAATTTCTTAACAATCTGTCCTGATACTCTAAATTTAGCCATGTAATAATCTACCGCAATAAATGATGTTGCTGAACCATTACCACCAATATCACCACCAATTTCAGTGTAGAGATATTGCCATGATGAAGGAATTCCATTAATTACATTTCTTTCTGGTTCAAAAGATTCATAAATAGCACCTTCAGCACGAACCCACATCCCTAAAATAAAACGTTTTCTAAAGAAGCCAACATATTCAGCGTTGATTTCTTTAACGTAATTCTTATCAAGTGCGAAGTTATCAGTAAGTTTAAATACCCATGTTTTAACATCGATTTTTTTATTATCGATATATTCAGTTTTTAGCCAATGTGAAGGAGCATCAGGATTAGTTGTAGTGATTAGCCAAGCATCTTTGACAGATAAACGAGTAGTCAACATTTTAAAAAAAGTCTTATGTGATAGAGTTCCTTCATCTACATAAGCCCATCCAAATTCAGCACCTCTGATTGCTTCTTCACTAGCTACTGTGCCAGTTCCACAAACCAAAAAATGATGACCAAATAGCCACCCTTCTTCTTGATTGAAATGTAAATTTTTAACACCAACTGATTTTTGCATTGGTCGTAAGATGTTAGTAATTACAGTTTTCTTTGACCTTCCTGCAATTATGCCATCAACGTTAAGATCTAAATTAATGACTTTAGAAATAACTTTCCAGTTTGCTATAAATGATTTTCCTGAACGAACTGATCCAGTTAAAATATTAATTCTGTGTAATTTATGTTTTAAAAATTGACTTTGAATTTTACTAAACTTCATCTTCAAAATCTTCCATCGTATCATCACTTTCCAAATTTTTCATTGCCTTACTAAATTCTTCAAGATCTGTTTTGACATTAACTTCTTGCTCATTTCTCCAGCCAATTTGTTTTAAACTGAAAACCGCCATTGTTGAATTAATAACGTTAAACAAGGCTAATTTCTCTAATTGGCTTTCCTTTTTATCGATTAATTTTTTTATTAGTGTGGAGAACTCTGGGTAATCATAGAACGTAGTTCTAGGTATATTGTTTTGATAAGCAAACTCAGCAAGAATAGGAACATCAGTTTTATTTATATATTCATTAAGTAATTTTTTTATTTCTTCAGTTTGTTTATCGTTGTAAGTTCTTGGTCTACCACCAGCATGTTTTTTAGCCATTATATCCCCCTTTCTGTTATCCATGATTTATGAAATTCTGATAATATCACATCTCACCTCTTTACGAAAATAATAACATAGAATTTTTAAAAATGTAATACCATTTAGTTAAAAATTTTTATGCATAAATTAATATGTATAAATTTTTATGCATATTAATTAAAAAATAAAATTTGTAAATTATTTATGAATAATTAAAATAATTAAAAATATAACAAATGTTAAAAATGTTATTTTTATTACACAAGGTAAAATTTAAAGCGTTCGCAATCGATAAATTTTTATCTGTTGTCGTTGCTCTTCTTATATATATACTTATATAATTAATAGTACTAAAAATGAAATTTAAAGCGTTTAAATCTTATATTTATATATTACTCAAACTTAGCAAGTATAAGAAATTCAACGACAAGCGACAAATTATTTTTTAATTCGTTATACTATAAGTAATTAACCGTTGTCGTTTGTTGTCGTTTGTTGTCGTTTAGGTAACTTGTTATAACAACCAAGTGCAAAAAATTAAGTAATTTAAAGCGTTTAAAATTTTACGTGTGTAAAAAACATAAAAAATTATAACAAGTAAATATAACAAGCAACGACAAGTAACGACAAGTAACGACAAGATGAAACGTTGATTAAAGCGTTTAATTAATGATTTGCAAAAATCTTGTCGTTAAGAAAAATCGCAACGACAAGATAAAAAATTAAATTTAAGTAAATTTAAAGCGTTTAAAATTTTTTAAA
>CAZPTG010000027.1:0-1057 GCA_964589355.1 uncultured Spirochaetaceae bacterium | reverse complement strand
TTCAACTTCTGCTACTTTGTTGGCACTGTCAAAATCATAATAATTAAAACAATCAACTAGTTTTTTACATGCATGAAAACCTCTTTTACACAAGATAGGTTCACTATCAATTTTATATTCTTTGCCGACTTCATATTGAAAATCTTGGCAAGCCCAATTACTGTTAAAAACTTTATATGCTTTCATTTATATTCTCCTACTGGCATGCCATTCATAAATATGGCTTCTTTAAATAATGTGGTAAGATCCATTTGAATACATTTACCACTTTTATTTCTTAATACTAATTTATCACATCTTTTTCCATATCCAACTATATTATAGAATACATCATGGAAGTTAATGGTTTCATTTTGATGATATCTATAAACCAATCTTGCATCAGTAAATTTTTTAAATTTAACATCACTAACTAATTTGGCATATCTAAAATTATAAATATTTCCTGATTTAGTCTTAATGATAAATGGCATATCTAAAGTTTCATCATATCCATAGAAAGAATACATTTCACCATAGCAAGACTTAATATTGGAATTACTGATGTATACAGAATCACCTAAATTAAACGTTGGTAATAAATCATCATTTCCATAATAATCGCCATTAATAAAATATGGAAATTCTCCAACACATATATTATTAATTTTCTTAAATCCATCAAAATATAAATGGTAAGGACAATCATCAGAACACTTAACTAATTGATCAACATTAAATTTTATATTCTTACTAATAAAATTTTCACATGCGAATGCACCCCCATTATTTGAGGTGCATGTACTCTTAAATTGTTTACAGTCTTTACATCTGTTCATTTTTATCTCCCTTATTTATAATTTATTTATATTTAGATTTTACAATTGGCATAACTAAAACTTTAATTTTACCTAGACTTATTTCACCAATGAATAAACTAGCGTTTTCATCATAATGTTTCATTTTATAATAATCATACTTATCGCATTTTGGTAAATTTAATAAATATTTGTAATTATAACATTCTTCAATTTCTGATAAGAAGATACTTAAAAACGTATCTATAACGTCAGTTTTT
>CAZPTG010000026.1:0-15396 GCA_964589355.1 uncultured Spirochaetaceae bacterium | reverse complement strand
ATTATGTAAATAATTGTCAGTATATATACTCCAACTACCAACGATACAAAAAGAGCTTTACTAAGTTTTGATCCAATTCTAACTGTCATAGTGCCCATAGCGAATTTTTGATCTCTTAAATAATCTCTCATCTCATTACTTATCATTAGAGCAGGAATTAAAAGAGATGTAGGTAAACTAAGTAATATAGGGGTATATGAAAAAGAAGCAGATATAGCATAATATGAACCTAAACTCATAAGAGGACCCATTAGAATAAATGATAAGGGAACTCCTAAACCTTTTCTCTTATAAACAAAAGGTTCGCCTGTATAAGCATAAGAGCCAATTATTCCTATTAAGCCAATAAATAACATCCATATATTGGTCCTATAAATTAAATATATACCAATAAGACATGCTAAAAGTAAAGCTGCTATACCTGAGAGAAATACAAAAACATCAAAATAGGTTCGCTCCATATTTAGAAATTTTATTGTTTTTTTATTTTGATTAGGGTATTTAAAACTTCCTTCAAAAAAATCGTTAATTAAATTAGCTCCAACTTGGGAAGCTAGGCCTGCAATAGTTATAATAATTACAAGGAAGGCCATATAAGATGAGCTATTATTATTAAAATAACCATTTATATATGCAGCAATAATACCATATGTTGTAGAAGCAAAAGCTAAGGAAAGTGAGAATGCCCTTAAAGCTATCCAATAATTTTTTATAAATATTTTTAGTTGTTTCATATTATCGCCTTTTTTTATAATTTTAAAAAATCTTCTTATTATTTAGTTTGTAACATTGGCTTAATTTAAAATCAAGCCAATAAAAGAATGAATAAATGTAGTTAGATATACATATTTTTAAAATAATAATGTATATGAATTGCTATATTATAAGTGAATTAAATATTAACCTTGATGATAGTGTGTTTTTTCGTTTATGATTAGGAAATCATATAAAAAAAAGGAATAATTAATGAAGAATAAGATTATTATATTAATATTATTTGTTGTCTCAATTTTATCAATGAGTTGTTCAAAAGATGAAGAGAGTCAATCATTAAAAATTGGGCTTATGCCTGCCGTTGACATTGCTCCAATATTGTTAGCAGAAAAAAATGGTTATTTTGAAGACCTAGATTTAGATGTAGAGTTGAAAATTTTTACAAATGCACAAAATAGGCAGACTGCTTTACAAACAAATGAAATTGATGGAGCTATGACTGATATTATTGCTTTAATTACAAATAATGCTGAAGGCTTTAATTTGAAAGGAGTTTTATCTACAGATGGTATGTTCCCTTTACTTGTAAATCCAAAGCATGTAGATGATAAAGATATTCATGTTGGGATGATGGAAATAAGTGTTTCAAATTATCTTGTTGAGAAATATCTTAGAGATGATTATAATTATAAAAAAGTTTATATAAATGCAATTCCAACTCGTTTAGAAGCTATTGCAACAGGTGATATTGAAAGAGGTTTAATTCCAGAACCGGTCGCTTCAATTGGAGAGATGAAAGGATTAATTAAGATGGTTTATGAAGGCATTCCTTCAGAGAGTTTAGATATAATGGCATTTAGTGAAAAAGCCATAGCTGAAAAATCTAAATCTATTAAATTGTTTACACAAGCTTATGCAAAAGCCTCTACAGATATCCAAAAAGATTCTTCATTAGCTAGAGATGTATTAATGAAAAGTATAAGTACTTTACCACCTGATATCAAAGAATCTATTACTTTACCGAAATATAAAGATCCATCATTACCTTCAGATAAGTTTATTTATGAATTAATTGATTGGACAAGTAATTTAGTAGGCAAAGAATATGAAATTACCCCTGATGATATTTTAGATAGAAGATTTATAAAATAATGATAAATATTGAGAATGCTTTTTTTAATTATGGTTCAGTTGAAGTTTTTAAAAACATTAATATAAAAATTGAACAACAAAATAATATTAGTATTGTTGGCCCTAGTGGGTGTGGTAAAACAAGCCTTCTCTATTGCATAAAAGGTTTAAAAACTCTTTCACAAGGAGCTATTCATTTAGAAGGTATTAGCCAAAAAGATATTGGAATACTATTTCAAGAAGATAGATTACTTCCTTGGAAGAGCGTAAAAGATAATATATTATTAGGATTAGATAAAACATTAAATGTTGAAAAATATATTGATATGGTAGGTTTAAATGGTCATTTTGATAAATATCCTTCACAGTTAAGTGGAGGAGAAAGGCAAAGATGTGCTTTAGCTAGAATATTAATAAGAGAACCCAAAGTCTTGCTTTTAGATGAACCTACAGCTAGTTTAGATGAATTTACAAAAGAGTCACTTCAAGATATTATTCTCTCTTTATCAAGAGAACTTGAGATGAATTTAATTCTTGTAACTCATCACATTGAAGAAGCTGTTTATATGGGTGATCGTGTATTTGTTTTTCAAGACGAAATGAAAGAGATAAATACAATAGGGTATGATAGATTCTCAGAAAACTATTTTAATAATGTAAAAAAAGTTAGATTTGCTTTAAAAGGGAAAAACTATGAATAAATGGTATTTTATAAAAGGTATGTTAATATTATTGATCCCTTGGTACATCTTAGCTTTCAGTTTTTCTATGCCTATCGTACCATTCCCTCATTTAGTTATAAAAGAAGTATTTTTCCAATTATTAAAAGGTGAAGTTCTTATTCATCTTTTTGTTAGCTTTTATAGAATTTTATCAGGTATTTTATTAGCTTTATTTATAGCTATTCCATTAGGAATAGTAATGGGTGTTAAAAAAACAACTGATAAATTATTAACACCCATAATTTATCTTTTTCAACCTGTTCCAAAAATTGCTTTATTACCTATATTTCTAGTTCTCTTTGGTATAGGCGATTTAAGTAAAATTTTAATAGTTTCAATGGTAATATTCTTTCCCTCTGTGTTGATGATAAAAGATAGCGTTTCACAAATAAATTATCATTATTTTGAGTTATCTAAGGCTTATAATTTAAGTAAAAAACAAGTTTTAGTTGATATTATATTACCTAGCATACTTTCTAGTATCTTCTCTACACTTAGAATCTCTATTGGTATTAGCTTGTCAGTCTTGTTTTTTAGTGAGAATTTTGCAACAGAATATGGAATTGGTTATTATATAATGAACAGCTGGATAATGGTTAATTATCTTCAAATGTATACTGGTATTGTCTTTATAAGCCTTTTGGGTATTTCGTTATATAAATCAGTTGAGTTAATAGAAAAGAAAATGATGCCATGGAAACTTGTAGAGCCTAGTAATAAAAGCTAACAACTTTTTCATTTATAACTTTTTAGTTTTTTTTAATAATCTAAGTTTTACTAACCATATATTAAGGTTTTATCAAGTGACAAATTTTACAGTGAATGTGGCTGGCCAAGTTTTAGTAAACCTGCTTTTGAAGAATCTGTTGAATATATAAAAGAGAAATCATTTAATATGGAAAGATTAGAAGTGAAATCATCCGCTGTAGATTCTCATTTGGGGCATGTTTTTGATGATGGTCCAAATGAATTAGGAGGTCTTAGATATTGTATAAATGGTGCATCTCTAAGATTTATTCCTTTTGAAAAACTAAAAGAAGAAGGTTATGAAGAATATATAAAATATTTTGAAAAATGATGATTAGATTCTTGATTATAAACATTATAATTAAATTATAAAAATAAAACTTTATTTAAAAATAGAATCAACTGCTTTATGATAAGATACTAAATTCTGTGATTTCTGAAGTTTCTTTACTTGTTTTTCATTTTCAGGGAAATTTATCTTCCAAATTCTCCAATAATCTTTCATTTTAAAAAGAAGGCTTCTCTCTCCATAGAGAATTTGTGAATATTGATTATAGAGCGCATCATGAAATTCTTTAAAAACTTCAAGGTTTGCTGGTTTTCCTGTTTTATATTCTTCAACTAATCCGGGATTTGCAACTAATCCACGACCAAGCATTATTTTATTAACTGATGGGAACTTAGAAACAAATTCTTTTATTTGATCTGCTTTAAATAAATCACCATTATAACATACATCATTCTTTGAATTATCAATAATATATTTAAAAACCTCTAAATTTATTTGACCTGTATAAAAATCCTCTCTAATTCGGGGATGAACTATCAATTCTTTAATTGGATAATTATTAAATATTGGAAGTAAAACTTCCATTTCAGATGGATTGCTAAAACCAATTCTTGTTTTAACAGAAATATCTTGAACATTATTTTTAAATATTTCATCAAAGAATTCTTTAAGTTTATCACGATTTTTTAATTGCCCAGAGCCTTTTTCTTTAGTAGTAACTGTTGCAGAAGGACACCCTAAATTAAGATTAATTTCACTATAATTTAAATCATTAAGT
Organism: uncultured Spirochaetaceae bacterium; assembly: GCA_964589355.1. Taxonomy (GTDB): domain Bacteria; phylum Spirochaetota; class Spirochaetia; order Sphaerochaetales; family Sphaerochaetaceae; genus Pleomorphochaeta. Next base: position 11,015 of record CAZPTG010000026.1, on the reverse strand, counting down.
TTTTTTGAAACTTCATTAAAGATGTAAGATTTGTTTGTTAAAAGTTGAGGGGTAATATTTAATAGTTTATTATTTTCTCTATTTATTTCTCTTTGAGATTTTTTCGCTAGACATCCAGCACTATTAGCATTAAGAAAAGGTGTAAAATATTTGTCCACATTTTTATAAAAATTGGAATAAGTGTTTCTATAAGTGTAATTAGTAATTCCTTCTAAAGGTGCAAAATAAAATAACATGAATGTAATATAATTTATTTAAAAAGTTTTGTTTAGATACTAATTTGATTATTTCTAATATTTAGTTATAGTTTTACGATTTATTTATATCATTTTAGAAAATTTAGGCAACTTTAGATTATTATAAACAAAATGACATGAATATTAATAAAATCTTGATTCACTTGTATCTCAGAGATGATTAAAACATTATGTTATACAAGGTGAAGCAAAAACCCACTAAAGAAGCAAACGCTTCCTGCAAGTACGAAAAGATGCCAAATAAGATGATGGTATGGTATTTTTTTTACTGCATAAAAAATAATTCCGAGAGAGTAGGTAATGCCACCAGCAAATATCCAGAATAATAGTCCCTCAGGTGAGAATTCTCGCAGAGGATTCAAGAAGAATATTACCATCCAACCCATAGGCAAATAGAGCATATCAGAGAGCAAATGCTTCTTTGTAAGAAATACTGATTTCATGATAATTCCTGCGAATGCTAGAGACCAAATGAGCAAGAGTAGCTGCCATTTGAAAGGATTAGGTAGTACGAGCATTGCAAGGGGGGTGTAAGTACCAGCGATAAGGAGATAGACTGCAGATTGGTCGAGAACTCGCATGACTGAGTGAACCTTTGGCCGATCCGTGAGCAAGTGTGTAGCTGTTGATGTAAGGTATAAAATAATCTGAGCGAGGCCGTAAATTAGGAATGCAATATTTGCATATGTAGTCTTATTGGCTTTAATTTCTAGTATAATTATTGCTGCAATTGCTAAGATAACGCCAATTCCATGTGATAAGCTGTTCATCCTTTCTTTCTTACTAATCATTTAGATACCTCCAAGTTTGTATAAACCATTATATAAATAATCTTATCTGATTGCTATAGAGAAACAATATTTCTATTTAGAGAGTTATAACTATGGATAGGATTTCAACATTGTACAAACTATAATTTAATAATGTATAAAAGTGATGAGATAATTAATAAACTCATATTATTTTGCTTTTATGTGATAATTTCAGATTTCCTTTTGGTTATTCACTACATTAATACTTTTCTTAACCCACTGATCAATTATTACAAGATTTATTTTCTTGACGGTTTTTGCTATCCATCATATAATTTTTTAATCAGTAGTTCTTGTTGTTGTTTTCACAAAGGTTAAGGATTATCTGCCATCCAATATTAAGATAAAAAGAGGTTCACGTTTATGATGTATAGCAAAGATGAAGATATTAAGACTCTAGAAGAGGCCCTAAAAAAACCTTGTAAGAATCGAGATATGGATAAGGCGCTACAACCAATGGAGAATTTCCACTCTACTCCAAAAGGACCTTATGGACAGCCTTTAAGTTTTTGGGCATCATGGGATTTGAAGGACAGACCTAGGAGAATTGCACTACTATTAGATGATTGTCAAGAAGAGTACAGACCTTATGCAAAGAAGATTTTACCAAATCTTAAAAAACTTGTAGATACCTTTAGAAAAACAAGATTAGAGAGTGATGGAATTCGCATCATGTGGAGTGCTTGGACTCGTACATTTGATGATGGTATCAAAAACTCGATGGATCGATGGTATGGATCTCAAGGGTTTAATTCCAAAGATCCAACGAATGCTGTTTATATTTTTGGTGGTGCACCGGGAATGAAACCCTTAACTGAGATAGCTCCAACAGAGCAAGAGGTAAATGATGGTTGGTTTTATCATGGTAAACATCTAGATATGTTTTGGACCTATGATGAAAAGGGAAACTCCTATCTTGATGAGAAACTTAAACAAGCAGGTATCGATACTGTTGTTATCGTAGGCCTTTGGACAGATGAATGCATTATGAGTACATCTTATGCGGCTAATTCACGTGGATATGATGTAGTTGTAGTCAATGACTCAGTTGCCACAGCAACATCAAATCATGAGATGTCTTTGAAGGTTCTTGGAGGAACTGTAGCGAAAGTTCTCTCAACAGATGAAGTACTGAGTTATTTGAAAAAGGATTTTGTAACAGGCGAATCTGGAGCTGTTAAAGGTACTCGTTTCCCTGATGGCAGAAAAGATAATTGATTTTGATTTAACGAATTACAATCATGCATCTTTGTGCATAATTAAGATTTATTTTGTCATTCAAAACATAATAAATCATCAATCATTTCACTTCTTATAAAAAAACCGGTGTTATTGGAAAATAAATTTATAGTTATTTTCATTATTCTTTGTAGAGTGATTTTTAAAAGATTATTATAATTGAAAAAAGTTTTTTAAAAAGCTCTCTACAATATCAGTGTCTACTACATTTTATGAGATAATATTTTATATTTAGATAAGAATAAAATATTAGTAAATAATGCAAAAAAGTCATTCTTTTAGATTGCTTAATACATAAGAGTTAAATCATTCTTATCCTTTTTAGAGAACTCATAATTGATCTTGCCTTTTCTATCTTTACAATTATATTAGCTGCACCATCATATTGTTATAATTATATTGAATTTGTATAAATAAACAAAAATATTTAAAATATTCTTAATTACTGTTTTCAGATGACTTTTGTAAATAATGAAAGTGGCAAATAAAGAAATTGTAATAATTAAAAAATAAATTATTAGCAATTAGGTTATTATTCGCTTAAAAAGGTCAATTTTAAATTTTAAATGAAGTTGTATCTAAAATGATAGAATATCTCAAGAACAAATTTTTTGAAAAAGAGTAATAGATAAAGCCTCTACGATAAAGATCTCTAAAACGTTTATTGATACAGAATATATCTACAAATACAAAAATGGAAAAGAAATATAGAGAAACATCTATAAGAAAAAAAATAATTAATATTTGACAAGCAGAGAATCTCCATGTATTCTATCAATGTTAAGAAAAATTAACATAAAGGAGTTAGGTATGAAAAAAACTTTGATTATTGCTTTATCTTTAGCATTTTTAGTGCTTCCATTATTTGCAAGTGGAAATAAAGAAGAAGCAGCAGCCCCTGTTGTAGAAGAAAAGGTAATGACTCATGATGAGTTAGTAGCTGCAGCAAAAGAAGAAGGAAAGGTTGTAGTTTATGCAACTACAAGTAGAATTGCAAATGCAGCTGAAGCATTTAGCGCAAAATATGGCATTGAAACAGAAACCTCTAATCTTAAGGATTTTGAATTAATTGAAAAAATTTCAAAAGAAGCTGCAAGTGGTGCATTAGGTGCTGACTTTGTAATTGCACAAGATGGTGCTAGAGTAATGGGCGAATTAATTAACTTAGGTTATTTATATTCTTATGTTCCTGAATCAATGAAAGATGTTATTCCTGTACAATATCAAGATCCTCTAGTTTTCTCTATTATTAATAAATTGTTTATTTTTAATAATGAAGATACAACAGAAGAACCTTTTGATAATATTTGGGCATTAACAACTGAACAATGGAGAGGTAAATTCCAATTTAAAAATCCTTTCCAAGAAAGCGTAAATGCAAACTTTCTAACAATGGTAACAAAAGATGAAATTGCTGATCAAATAGCTAAAGCATATAAAGATTATTTTAATAAAGATATTGAATTAACAACTGAAAATGCTGGTTATGAATGGATTAAAGCTTTATATGAAAATGATTTAATTGTTACAACATCTGATACTAAAACAGCAGAAAGCATTGGTGTTAAAGGTCAACATAAAGCAGAAAATGCTGGTTTATTTGTATTCTCAAAACTACGTTATGTTGATTCTAAGAACTTAGCTTTACAACCATTATTAGAAGTTGAACCATTTAGTGGTTTCTATTATCAATTATATGCATTAATGGTTAATGATGCTAAACATCCTGCAGCAGCTAAATTATTTATTGAATTCTTATTAACAGAAGAAGGATTCTCTCCTTGGTCAAAAAACATGGGTACCTATTCTTCAAATCCTAATGTTTCATTAGTTGAAGGTGATTATCCAGTAAGTTTCTGGGAAAATATATTAGTTAGTGAAGATCCTGTTTGGTGTTTTGAAAATAGAGCACAAGTAGAAGAATTTTTAAACGAATATTTATACTAATACAATTATTTATATGGGGTTGATTATTCAACCCCATAATTACAAAAAGGATTGAAAATGACTTATCGAAATAGATTGAAGATGTATTTTAAAAAACCTCAGAATGTAATATTAACATCTTTATTTATTATTTTAATATATTTAACAATTATTCCAATGATAACTATTGTTATTGATACTTTTACTGTTCACCAGTCAGAGTTAATGAGGATTAAAGGTTCAAAAGTTGGGTCTTTTACTTTTTATCATTGGGGAAAAGTATTTTTTTCTTCAATTAGTGAGAAAATGTTTTATCAACCTCTTCTAAATACAATTATAGTAGCATTTGGAACTTGTTTTGTTGCTATTATATTAGGTGGTGCTGTTGCTTGGTTAATTACAAGAACAGATATGAAATTTAAAACAATAATTTCAACATTGTTTATTTTTCCATATATTATGCCATCTTGGACAATTGCAATGGCTTGGTTGAATTTCTTTAAAAATCCATTAGTTGGTGGTGCTCCTGGTTTATTTACAGTATTAACTGGTGTTGAAACTCCAAACTGGTTTGCTTATGGGCAATTCCCAATAATAATGGTATTAGGTCTTCACTATGCACCTTTTGCTTATATTTTAATTGGTGGAATTTTGAGGAATATGGATGCTAATTTGGAAGAAGCTGCTCAGCTTATGAAAGCAAGTAGAGCTAGGATTATGAAAAAAATAACTATTCCTATTGTTCTACCAGCTTTATTATCAACATTTTTATTAGTATTTTCTAGTGCAATGAGTGCTTTTGCAGTTCCAGCTTTCTTGGGAACACCTGTAAGATATCAAGTGCTTACAACTCAAATGTATAGAACATTAAATGGATTAAATCCAGGTTATGGATATATAATGGCACTCGTGATGATTGTTATAGGGATATTTATTCTTACTATGAACCAAAAAATTATTGGTAGACGAAAATCATTTACAACAATTACTGGAAAATCTTCCAATATTGCTTTAATAAAATTAAGAAGCGTAAAATGGCTAATATCATTAATTGTCTTAATATCTACTTTAATGGTATGTATTGTTCCTTTAATTTCTTTTGCAGTTGAATCATTTATTGTTGAACCAGGTAATTATGCTTTATCAAACTTCTCAACTATTTTCTGGCTTGGTGAAGGATCTCCTGAGATTGCTAATGGAGAGCCTGGAATATTAAGGAACCCATCAATACTATTAGGATTAGCAAACAGTGTAAAATTATCAATAGTTGTTTCCCTTGTTGCAGGGACTTTAGGAATATTAACAGGATATGCAATATCTAAAGCAAGAGGTTCAAAACTAGCATTAGTAGTAAATAATTTAGCATTCTTCCCATACTTAATGCCAAGTATGGCTTTTGGAGCTATTTATTTATCAATGTTTGCAGTTAGAAGAGGGTTTATCCCACCTTTGTATGGTTCTTTTGCTCTATTAGTAATTGTTGGATCTATAAAGTATTTACCTTTTGCCTCCCGTGCTAGTATTGGTGCAATGCATCAATTAAGTGGGGAAATAGAAGAAGCTGGTACAATTCAAGGAATATCTTGGTTTAAGAGAATGACAAAAATTATCATTCCAATTCAAAAAGCAAGCTTTATTTCAGGATACTTATTACCATTTATATCTTGTATGAGAGAATTATCATTATTTATATTATTGGTAACTCCAGCTACAAGAATATTAACAACTCTATTGTTCCAATATAATGAAAAAGGTTGGTCTCAATATGCAAATGCTATCAATTTATTAATTGTATTCTTTGTAGTAGGAAGTAATTTAATAGTTAATAAAGTTACAGGTGCTTCAATTGATAAAGGTATTGGAGGAAATTAAAATATGCCAGAAATTAGATTAGAAAATATAACAAAAAGATTTGGAAAAGCTTTAGCTGTTGATAATTTATCAATGACTATTAAAGATGGAGAATTTGTTTCTCTACTTGGACCTAGTGGATGTGGTAAAACAACTACTCTTAGGATGATTGCAGGTTTAGAAACTCCTACAGAGGGTGAAATATATATAGATGATAGATGTGTGTTTTCTTCAAAAAATGCAATAGATATATCACCTGATAAAAGAGATGTTGGATTTTTATTTCAAAACTACGCTCTTTGGCCTCATATGACAGTTTATAAAAATATCTCATTTGGTCTTGAAAACATGAAATGGGATAAAAAAGATATAGAAAAAAGAGTTCATGAGTTGGTTAAAATGTTAAAAATTGAAGAATTTTTAGAAAGATATCCATCTGAATTATCAGGAGGCCAACAACAACGTGTTGCTATTGCTAGAACATTATCAACTGGCCCAAAAGTATTATTTATGGATGAACCTTTGTCTAACCTTGATGCAAAATTGAGAATGGAAATGAGAACAGAACTTAAGCGTTTGCATTTAGAAACAAGTGCTACTTTTGTATATGTTACTCATGATCAATTAGAAGCTATGACTTTATCTACTAAGATTTGTTTACTAAAAGAAGGTTTATTACAACAATACCAACCTCCTTTAGATGTATATAGAAATCCTAGTAATTATTTTGTTGCAGATTTTGTTGGTGCTCCAAATATAAATATTATTGAAGTTGATGGAAGTATGGTAAATATTGATGAAGTAAAACTTGTGAATAAATCAATTAATTTATTATTCTCACCTTTGTCAAAAGTTGTATCTGTAAGTGAAAATCAAAAATTATTATTAGGTATAAGACCTGAAGATATTTTGATTAAAGAAGATGGAGATTTTGAAGCTGAGGTATATTCAACACTTCCCTCAGGTATGGAAACAATAGTTAAATTAAAGATTAAAGATATAGTTTTAACCTCTGTGGTGTTCGGTGATGTAGATTTTGAAATTGGTAAGATAATAAAAATATCTTTTCCTAAAGATAGATATATATTATTTGATAAAGAAAGTGAAATACAATTAGCAAGTGGAAAGTTATCATAAATAAATTTTTATATTGCCCCGTATAGCTATACGGGGTAAACTATAAGTAACTCAGTTTAAGAGGTGTTTGATGAAGAGCGTACTTGTAGTTGATGATGAAAAAGCAATTGTTCAAATGTTAAGCATAAATTTAAAGAATTTTGGATTTAATGTTATAAAAGCTTATGATGGTTTTGATGCACTTGAAATATTAAGTTATGAAAAAGTTGATGTTGTTTTATTAGATATAATGATGCCTAAATTAAGTGGAATTACTGTTTGTAATAAAATAAAAGAGAATCCAGATACTAGAGCAATTCCAGTTATTATGGTTAGTGCTAAAACACAAGTAGAAGATCGAGTATTAGGTTTAAATAGTGGTGCTGATGATTATATCGTTAAGCCTTTTGATTTACAAGAATTGAAATCAAGAATTGATGCAGCAATTAGACAAGTAAAAACTTTATCTTATAAAAGTAATTTATTTAAAAAAGCTGATATAAGTTTAGATGTTGATAATTTGAGAGCATATTGCAATTCTAGTGAATTAGATCTTACTTTAACAGAATTTAAAATTCTTTTAGAACTGCTTAAAACTGAAAAGGCTTTAGAAAAAAATAACATTACAAAACAGATATATGGAGATGATTCTTATCAAAACAAAAGAATACTTGATGTTCATATAAGAAATTTAAGGAAAAAATTAGAATCAAATAATTCAAGATGTAAAATAATTACATTAAGAGGAATTGGGTATACTCTTGAACTCCAACAAGACTAAGATTTTATTTATAATATTTTTATCAATGCTTATTGGAGCTTTTTTAATATTGATTTATTTTTTCTCTTTTAGATTTGTAGTTTTGCAAATACTTGATAGGGGAGATTCAGATACTAATAATATAATAGCATTGATTGAAGATAGAGATTCAGTTGAAAAAGGGATTACTGATTTTTCAAAAAATAGAAATCTTGAGATAATAGCAGTCGATAATAAATATCAAGTTATTCATAGTTCGGCATCCACCCTTAGAACTCAATATTTTTCAAATAATATAACTTTTGCTAAATCTGAGGGACTTGCTTATTCTTTTGTAAAAAAAGATGTTGGTAAATCTTTTTCAATTATATATTCAAAAAGAAGCCTATATAAGAATGATGTAATAGTTATTAGCGTTGAATATCCTTTTTTGTTATATAGTGATTTTAAAAAAATAATTATATCATTGATAGTATTAGCTATACTATTAATAGCTATTGATACTTGTTTAATATCTTCTTTATACATAAATACATATATCAATGATTTAAATGATTATTTAAAAAATAGACATTTATTTAATGAATTTGATGAAATTGAAAATAGTTCACTATTTGAAAATAATAGTGGTGAGATAATTAATTTATTAAATACATTAAATAAATTTAGAAAAAGATATGAGTCAATATTAGAAAACAACAAAGAAAGGTTTTCTAAAATAACATCTCTTTTAACCATTATTCCATCTGGGTTATTGATAATTGATAAAAATAAACAGATATCACTTATGAATGATATGGTTAACAATTTGCTAGAGATAAAAAAAAGAGAAATCTTAAATCCTATTGATGTAGATAATCTTCAAGTTGTTTATGAATTATGGGAAAAAGTAATTAACAATAAGAAAATTAAAGTTCAAGATATAAAAATAAAAAATAAAATATTAGAAGTTGAAGCTATTCCATTAAAAGATAAATATGCACCTTTTGAATTTATTGGTGTTCTCTTTTTAATAAGAGATGTAACAAAATCAAGAGAGCTTTCAAATATGAAAGATGAGTTTGTATCAAATGTATCTCATGAATTAAGGACCCCAATAACAATAATTAGTGGTTTTTCACAAGCACTTTTAAATGAAAATATTTCAGATGAAGATAAATTGATAAGTATTAATTCAATAAATGAAGAAGCTAAAAAAATGACTAAATTGATTGAAGAGTTATTACAAATTTCAAGAATAGATAAAGATATAACAATTGATGATAAACAATTCTTTGATCCTTTTGATATTGTAAAGGAGCAAGTTTCCTTATTTGTAAATAAAGCATTAGAAAAAGATATTAAGATTCAAGTTGAAGTTGAAAAACCTCAAGAGTGCAAATTAAATTGCAATTTAATTTACTTTAGGCAGATATTAAATAATTTATTAGATAATGCAATTAAATATTCAACTTCAAAAACTTTAATCGCAATAAATGAATATATAGATAATGATAATTATTATTTTTCAATAACTGATCAAGGTGTTGGAATAGCACAAGATGATATTAAACAAATATTCGAAAGATTTTATAGAGTTGAGAAGTCAAGAAACAGTGATATTGCAGGAAGCGGATTAGGACTTTCAATTGTTAAACAATTTTTAGATTCAATAGGTGGTAAAATAAAAGTTGAAAGTGAAATTGGTGTTGGAACAAATATTGTAGTTATAATAAAAAGGGAAAAAAATGATTAAAAAGATAAATAATAGTATTTTTAAAGCATGTGATATTAGAGGTATTTATAATGAAGAATTATTTGATAATGACTTTTATGATATCGCAAAAGCATATGCACTTATATTAAAAAGAGAAAATAAGAGTTCCTGTGTTTTAGGATATGATTGTAGAATATCTTCAAAAAAACTTTTTGAAGAATTTAAAAACGGTTTATTAGATGAAGGAATAGATGTAATTTATTTTGATGATTTTGTAAGTACCCCATATCTTTATTTCGCTCTTAATTATTTAAAAAAAGATAGTGCAGTAATGATTACAGCGTCTCATAATCCATATATATATAATGGTTGTAAATTTGTAATGAAGGATAGAATTTTCCACCAAAATGATATTCAAGAGTTAATAACAATAATAGAGAAACTAGAGGCAAGTAAGAAAAAATCTGGTAATTTAGAAAAGGTTAATTTAAATTATGAATATATAAAATATTTATTATCAAAATTGCAAATTGATAAATTATCAGATAAGAAAATAATTTGGGATTGTGCAAATGGAGCAACAAGTTTTATCATAAAAGATTTTGTAAAACAATTGCCTAATGAAAATATATTAATTTTTAGTGAGGGGGATGGATATTTCCCAAATCATAAACCAGATCCAAGTAAAGAAGAAAATCTTATTTTATTGAAAGAAAAAGTATTAGAAGAGAATGCTGATATAGGAATATCTTTTGATGGAGATGGTGATAGAGTTGGATTTATTGATGATAAAGGGAGATACATTGATGGAAATCAGTTATTAATATTATTAGCTAGAAATTTTTTAGAAAATCATAAAGGTGAAAAAGTTATAAGTGAAGTAAAAGCCAGTCTTGAGTTGTATAAAACAATTGAAGATTTAGGTGGTATTCCTATAATGTGGAAAGTAGGCCATACAAATCAAAAATCAAAAATGATAGAAGAAAATATTAAATTTGGTGGTGAAACTAGTGGCCATATTTTTTATAAAGAAAACAATTATTATGATGATGGAATGTTTGGTGCAATAAAGTTATTAAACTATTTTCTCTCATGTAATAAAACTCTTTCAACTTTAGTAGATACTATTTCAACTATATATAATTGTGGTGAAGTTAGACTTAAAATGAGTGATAAAGAACGAGATGATTTTTTATCGATAATTGAATTTGAATTAAATAAAGATAATAAACCTTTTATTGATATTGATGGGATGCGAGTAGAGTATGAAAATGGATTTTGGCTACTAAGAAAGTCTAATACTGAACCTCACATAACGCTATATTGTGAAGCGAATAATGAAAAAAATTATTCCAAAA
>CAZPTG010000025.1:0-15491 GCA_964589355.1 uncultured Spirochaetaceae bacterium | reverse complement strand
GATTATGGAACTACTATTACTCAAATTATTTCATCTTATAGTGATAAAAGTTTAATTCAGGAATTAAGTACGATAACAACAGTAAATAAAGCAAAAAAATGGTTTACAACTTTATCAATTATTATTAATAAAGCAATAAAAGGTAAAAGAGAACAAAGTCATATTAAGTTCGTCGAAAATGCTAAAAAATATATAGAAGAGCATTATCAAGATAAAACTCTTTGTCTTGAAACTCTTTGTGATTATTTAGGTGTAAGTATTGCTTATTTTTCTTCTACTTTTAAAAAAGAAACAGGAAAATCTTTTGTAACAGCTTGTAATATTACAAGAATAAATAAGGCAAAAATACTTATGAGTGAGACAGATATGAAAAATTATGAAATATCTGAAAGGGTTGGCTTTTCAGATTCTAACTATTTTTCTTTTTGTTTTAAAAGAATAGTAGGTATTTCCCCATCAAAATTTAGGAATCAATTAATTAAACATGAGTAAAAAATATAAAAGTATTCATAGTATATTTACAAAATCAATAATAATAATTGCACTTAGTATTATTATTGTGATGTCTTATACCTTATATTATGGATTTTCTCAAGTTTCTCGTGATAATGCACTTCAAAATACTAAGGAAATAATTACTCAAGTTAATTATCGGCTAAAAGGCTATATTACAACAATATGTGAAATTAGTGATTTTACAAATGAAGTAGATTTTATAAATGATAAAGAAAATACAAAAGAAAAACTTCAAACAATTATTAATTCTAGGCATGATATTGTTACAATTGCAATATTTAATAATTTGGGAGAACTTATTATAAGTAGTGATAATGAGCCATCATTAAGTGAAAATGAAATAATAAGACAACAATGGTTTTATTCAGTAATAATTAAAAAAGAAGGAGATTATAATAAATTCTTTTCTTCTCCACATATACAACATATAGTAAAAAATAAATATCCTTGGGTTATAACTTATTCTAAAAAAATTTCATATATAGATGAAAATGGAAATAATCAAGATGGAATATTAATGATTGATATGAACTTTTCACTAATAAGTGAAATGATTAGATCTGCAACACTTGGAACAAGTGGCTATTTATTTATAATTGATGAAAAAGGGAATGTGATTTATCACCCTAAACAAACTCTTATCTACGCTGGTTTATTTGAAGAAGATAAAGAAAGTATTGATAATGAAGTTTTTGGAACTTTTGTTAATGAACATAATAATCGAGAGAGATTAACCGTTATACAAACAATAAATGACTCTAAATGGCGTTTAGTTGGTATTGTTTATATAGATGAAGTTCTTAGTGGGGTTCAAAGTATATTAGTCTTAGTTGTTATTTTAGCAATAATCTTTTCAATAATAGCCATTATTTTAGCTTGGTTTTCTACTAAATTAATTACATCACCAATTAAACAACTTGAACATGAAATGGCTGAAATTGAAATAGAAACATCTAAACTTCCGAAAGCAATAGAGGGTTCAAAAGAAGTTAATTCTCTATCTCTTGCATATATTGAAATGATTAAACGAATTAGAACTCTTATGAGAGATATTGTTACTGCTCAAGATTTAAAAAGAAAAAGTGAACTTGAAGCATTAGAAGCAAAAATAAATCCTCATTTTTTGTACAATACATTAGATAGTGTGGTTTGGATGGCAGAACAAAATGAAACTGAAGATGTTATAACAATGGTGCAAGCTTTGTCAAAATTATTTAGAGTCTCTGTTAGTAAAGGTCATGAAATAATCACAATAGAAGAAGAATTAGAACATGTTAGAAATTATTTATTAATACAGAAAATGAGATATCAGAATTTTGATTTTTCTATCAATATAAAAGAAGATTTGAAATATTGTCCAATAATAAAACTTCTTATTCAACCTATTGTTGAGAATTCAATATATCATGGTATAAAATATTTAGTAGATCCAGGTATTATAAATATTGATGTTTATAGCCTTGATGATGAAAATATTTATATAAAAGTTGAAGATAATGGCGTTGGTATGGATGAAAAAACAGCAAATTTATTATTATCTAGTTATGAAGAAAATAATGAATCAATTTCAAGTGGAAATGGAATTGGAATTATAAATGTTCAAGAAAGATTGCAACTCACTTATGGAAAAGATTATGGTCTTTCAATAGAAACAGAATTAGATGAAGGAACAAAAATATATATAAAAATACCTAAAAATGAAGCTATTTATCAATTAAAAGTTGCAAATAAGGATACTAATATATGAATAAAATAAATTTCAAATATATAATAATATTATTATTATATATTTTAATCCTTACAGGGTGTAATAACAAGGCATTTTTAAATAAGGATTCTAATGAACCAAAAAAGATTGCATTTATTTCAATGAAACAAGGTGGTCAACTTTGGGGTAATATAAAAAATGGGGCACGAATGGCTCATGAAGAAACTAATTGTCTTTTAGATTTTTATGAACCAATTGAGGAGACAGATAGTTTTACACAGATTAAATATCTAGAGGAAGCGGCTAAAGGGGATTTTGATGTTATAATAATCAATCCTTGTGATTTTACTTTATTATCGACAACAATTCAAAAAGTTCAAAGACAAGGGGCGACTGTTCTTCAAATATATAATGAAACTATTGCCTATGATGGTTTTCAACAATTTAAAATGATGACTAATTTTTCACCTGTTGGTGATGCTATAGCTGATTTTGTTATATCAAATACTCATAATCAACATCTCAATGCATTAATAGTGGGATCATTATTACATACATCTGCAGGTTCTCAAACCGAAATGGGAATAAAGCAAAATTTTAAAAATAATAATGATATAGATTTTGAGACAGTTTATTGTTTTGGTGATAGTGAAAGAGCTAAAAAATTAGTAAGTGAAAAACTAAATAAAGATGATACAATTAATTTTATAATTGCTTTAGATGAAACAAGTTCTACAGGAATAACTGAAGCCCTTAATGATAGGGAAGATAATTCAAAAATTAAAGTATTAGCTTGGGGTAATACCTTATCGAATATTACAGGCCTTGAAAATGGAAGTGTTGATGGCATAGTTGCTATAAATGGGTTTGGGCTAGGTTACAGAAGCATTTATGCAGCTTTAGATTTAATTGATAATAAAGTATTTCCATCAACTGAATTAGATTTTGCAATAGTTACAAAAGAAACATTTTTAAATTCGAGAAATCAAAGATTACTTTTTCCTCAATTACTATAAATTATTATTACTCTCTTTAAATAACCAATAATTTTCTTTTGTAACTTTAACATATGGGATCCAAACATATTTTCCGTTTGAAATTTCATAACCAATTGATTCTTTAGTAGGACTTTTGTTTTTTGCCAAATCATATGCAATATTAAATACTGCTTTGCCTTGGTTGAGAGAATCATTTAGTACAGTACCTACTAAAGTACCATCTTCAATAGCTTTAAGAGCACTTGATGAAGCATCACACCCAACAACAGGGATGTTTTTTTCATCAAAAAAATAACCAAAGGTTTTTAGCGCATCAATAGCACCAAGTGCCATTTCATCATTATTTGAAATTACTACTTCTATTTTATTTTTTCCATATTCAGATAAAAATGTTGTCATTAATTTTTGAGCTTTAACTCTATTCCATTGAGCAAAATCAGATGCAATTTTTTGTGTTTTTATATTTTCATCATTTATAGCTTTTATGCTATATTTTGTTCTCTGTGATGTATCTTTATTATTAAATTCACCTTTTATCATTACATATTGCATAATACCATCACCATTAATATCAGCTGCAGGATTATTTTTCCAATAATCTGCAATAATTTGACCTTGCATATATCCTGATTCAGAGGATATAGAGCCAACATAATAAACACTACCTGGCCATTGATACATATCTGAAGAATAAGGTTCTCTATTAATAAAAACTAAAGGAATATTATTTTTTTTTGCTTTTTCAATTATAGAACTAGCAACACTTCTATTAACAATATTTACAATAATTGAATCGACCTTTTGATCAAAAAAATTATCAATTTGATTGTTTTGAACAAGTTGTAAACCAAGACCATCGCCAAATATAACTTTAGCTTTATTTTGAGCCTCTAATGAAATAACATTACGTATTCTTGAAATATAAGGATCTTCATATTTATATGCAGCACAACCTATAACAATTTCTTTATTACCTGAAGAAAATATATAAGATGATATAAATATAAAGATTGTTATAATAAACAGTTTTTTTTTCATATGAATTTTATCGAATTATTCCTTAATATATGTTATTTATATTGTTACATATATTTATTAAGATGTTAAGAAAAATTATAAAATTTAGCTTTTTTTGTTAGTTGACAATATTTAATAAAGAAAAAAACTTTAAAATATAAATGTTTTAAAATATATTTTAAAGTTTATTAGAGTAAAATTTATATTAATTATTCATCGAGTAATTGTAATAATTTATAATAAAAATTTTGAACTTTTTTATAATTTTCTCTATCATTAATATTTTTCAAATCTTCAATTAATTCCAAAAGTGAAAATAATGAATCATTTAAAGCTTTAGTATAATCCCTAGCAGGTTCATAAAAGAAAGCACCATTTTTTGAAGCATGAAATTTAATAAAATAATATTGATTTTTACCATGCGGAGATAATTTTAATATCTTATCAAAATTATCTATAATTTGAGAAATATCATCAATAGAATAATTTGACATAGGATATATTGAAATTGAATTTTTAGGATTATTATACTTATCAGCTAGAGCTAAATTAGCATAAAACGTACCATTTTTATGAATAACTCGTCCTTGATATATGATTTCAGATTTAATATTTTGTATTGGTTTTTTTGTATTAAAATGTTTATTAGAAAGGTAAGATAAATCATTATATGGTATTTGAGCAATTCTAATTTCTTTTTTACCTTTTTTGTGTTTAAACAATTTATAATTTTTATTATAAATTGTTATTGATCCACCTTTTAGCTCAATATCTTCCTCATTTCTTCTTTTTTTATTTTTCTTTTTATTTTTCTTTTTAGAATCAATATCATCTAATTTACTCTCAAGTTCATATTTTAAACCTTTTTCTATATCGTCTAACCATTCTTCATATATTGGTGAAACGCTACGGGCAAATAGTCTTGATGTTTGAACTAATTCTCCTGCAACTATATATTTTGGTAAATTTCTAAAATCTGCTGATCCAGGGTGAATAAATATTTGATTAGCAAATAGGGTGTTATACATATATCCAAATTCTTTAATACAAATAAATTGCTTAAGACCACTTGCAATACAACAAATATAATCATGCATAGATCCATTGCCTGTTAATGGTATATCATTATCATTTATAATTTCACCAAGTTGTTCTACAATATGAAGGATTTCTTGCATAGATTGATAATCTAGGAAATTTAGTTTACAAAATTCTATCCTATCTGTTTTAGAATCGATGGATTCATAGGTTTTGTATAATGTTAAGTAGCTAGCAAAATCACCATATCGTCCATTATTAAACTTTTTATGAGCTGATCTTGCTTCTTCAATTTTATCAGTAGGCATAATAAATGGTGTTTTAGATGAAAGAAATGCAATTGCAACTAATACTTCATTAATTACATTTGGATAATTATAAATAGCTTCAACAACTACTCTTGAGTGTCTAGGTAGAAGAGGGAACTTTACCATAAATTCGCCTATTTTTGTTAAATGTCTTGAATCATCAATAGCATTAATTATATTTAAAGTATGCTCAGCGCTTTTAATAGCATCTTTATTAGGTCTTGTTATAAATGGAAAATGTTCATAATCATATAAACCTAAATCACTCATTCTCAAAACAACTTCACTTAAATCAGTTCTTAGAATTTCTTCTAAACTAAACATGTCTCTAGAATTATAAGATTTTTGAGAATATAATCTATAACATTTACCGCTTCGTGTTCTTCCGGCACGACCTCTTCTTTGCATAGCGCTAGATTTAGATATTGGAAGTGTAATTAAAGATGAGGTAAAATTTTTTTGATTATAAAAATTTATTTTGGCTAAGCCTGAATCAATAACAGTTGATATATTATCTATAGTTATTGAAGTTTCAGCAATATTTGTTGCAACAACTACCTTAGTTTTATCTTTAGGGGTTGGAGTAAAAACAGATTCTTGTTCTTCTTTACTTAAGCGTCCATATAAAGGATAAATTATTAGTTTATTATTAGAATCATTTTTAATAAGAGCTTTGACACAATTTTTTATATCAAATTCTCCTGGTAAAAATATTAAAATATCACCACTTTCTTTATTTGAATTATCTTTTACTATTTTAGTAATTCTATTGTTTAAAATATCATCATTACTAAAATTATCATTAACATAAATTTCCTCAATTGGGAATATTTTAGATTTAATAGAAACTATTGGGCAATCATCAAAAAAGTGTGAGAATTTTTTTGTATTTATAGTTGCAGAGGAAATAATTACTTTAAATTCAGGACGTTGAACCATTACATGTTTTAACATGCCTAAAATAAAATCAATATTTAGTGATCTCTCATGTGCCTCATCTACTAAAATAACTGAATAGTTCCTTAATAAAGGATCTGATTTTAATTCCATTAATAAAATTCCATCAGTCATTACTTTAATTTTAGTAGCAGTTGTTGTAGTATCACTAAATCTCATTTTGTAACCAACAAAACTATCGTTATCATCAACTTGTTTTTTTATAAAATCACAAACAGATATAGTTGCAATTCTTCTTGGTTGAGTAATACCAACACAAAGATTGTTATCAAATCCAGCTTCGTGTAAAATAATTGGAAGCTGTGTTGTTTTACCTGAGCCGGTAGGACTTTCAACAACAATAACTTGATTTGTGCTTAGTGCGTCTATTATTTCTTGCCTGTGTTGATAAACAGGCAAATGTTTCATATCTTTCATTAATTTCCTTTGATGATTTTAATAGCGTCTTCTAGTTTAACATGATTTAAAGTTTCTCTTGTTTTAAGATTTTTTAAAGTGAATGTATTTTCGCTAATTGTTTCATCGT
This sequence comes from uncultured Spirochaetaceae bacterium, assembly GCA_964589355.1. Lineage (GTDB taxonomy): Bacteria > Spirochaetota > Spirochaetia > Sphaerochaetales > Sphaerochaetaceae > Pleomorphochaeta. Next base: position 8,423 of record CAZPTG010000025.1, on the reverse strand, counting down.
TTAACATTATACCATAAGATATGGAATTTTTTTCTCCATATTTGAATTGTTGAGGTAATTTTTTATCAATTAAATAAGAATCAACTCTAATTCCATTTTCTCTTAGTTTTGAAGCAATCATAGTACCAATAGGATAAAGTTCTTTTCCTTTATTAAATATAATAACATCACAAGAGCTAGAGCCTTTAATTAAAGGACTATTTAATTCAACTAATGCACTTAATAATCTATCTAATCCTATTGAAGATCCAACTCCAGGAAGTTCGTTTTTTGTATAAAGAGATGCTAAATTATTATATCTACCACCACTACAAACAGAACCGAAATTAGTTAAATCAGTTAAAAAAGTTTCATATACAATACCTGTATAATAATCAAGACCTCTAGTAATTGAAGGATCTAATATAAAATTATCACTAATACCTGCTTTTTCTAAGTAATTATAAATTTCTGTTAGTCTTGTTGTATGTTCTACTTCTCCACCACATAAAGCAGATAATCTAGAAACAGTTTGTAAGAAAGTTTCATTTTCATCATATTTAATATATTCAAGTATTAGATTTGCTTTTTTCTCATCATTACTAATTTTTTCTAATATTTCTTTAACTTTATCTTTTCCAATTTTTCTAATTTTATCCACCGCTCGTAATATTTCAACACTATTAGCAGATAAATCTAAATGTGATAAAAATGAATTAAACAAACCTCTGTGTGCTACATGAAATTTATAATTATTAATCCCTAATTTTGAGAAAGAGTGATTCATCATTAATAATATTTCAAAATCAGCTTCACTATTATCAATTCCAACAATGTCAAAATCACATTGATAAAATTCTCTAAATCTGCCTTTTTGAGGTTTTTCTCCTCTCCATACTTTATTTATATGATATCTTTTAAAAGGGAATGATAAATCATTATAATTAGCAGCTAAAAAACGTGCAAAAGGAACAGTTAAATCGAATCGAAGAGCAACTTCTCTTTTACCATTATCTTGGAAGTGAAATATTTGTTTATCAGTTTCACCACCACCTTTTCCCAATAATACTTCAGTATATTCAAGAGCAGGAGTATCTATAGGTACAAAACCAAATGAAGAAAATAAATTTTCAAGGGTATTAATTATTCTTCTCTTTTGAATTTCAATTGTAGGTAATGAATCTGAAAATCCTTTTAATACTTTAGGTTCGATTATTTTATTTTTATTAGACATATATACTCCAATTTCATATTTATTTATAAATAGTTGAATTATTTATACTCCTTTTGAAGATATTTTTCAACATTCAAAATCACATTAGATTTTATAATTGAAATTAATTTAAGTAATCAAATTTTATAATTTGAAAATAACTTTGAACTATATAGATTAGAATAAAAATAAAATAAATTATTATTAATAGATAATTAATTATTTAAATACCAATTATATTATTAATGCTAAAAATAATAACTTATATATGAGATAAAGGTTTTATTTAGTATATAATTATCTATTAATGTGTAAAAAAAATGAAAGAAAAAAAAATTGACAAATATGATAAGTTGCATTATTATGAAAAAAACGAAAACGTTTGCTTTGTTTTTATTAAGTATAATATTTTATAATATGTAGGGAGGTTGAGATGGATTTAGAAGCCAAATGTAAGATAAAAAATGATGAAGGTTTTGATTTTGGTTATACAGAAATTGTCTCCAAAGAAAAATATCCAGAAATGTTAATGACTTTTGGTATATTAAAGTTAAAAAAAGGTGAAGTGTTTGAATCTCGTGAACCTTTAGAAAGAATTTTTATTTTACTCAATGGGAATATAGTATTATCATGGGAAGATAAAAAATATGAAATAAAACGTGATTCTATATTTAATGAAGATCCATTTACATTAAATGTCCCATCTAAAGTAGTAGTTAAAATAGAATGCCTTTCTGATTCTGCAGAATTAACTTTACATAAAACCGAAAATGATAAAATCTTCGAATCACATTTTTACGATCAAAAAGATGTTGTGCAAGAAAAACGTGGGCTTGGAACTATGAATGATACTGGTACAAGAACTGTTAGAACTATTATGGATAAGTCTATTTCTAAAGATTCAAATTTTATGTTAGGAGAAGATGTTCACTATCCTGGTAAATGGGCAGGTTTCCCATCACATTCACATAATCAACCTGAAATTTATTTTTACAGATTTTATCCAAATAATGGGTTTGGATTGTTAAGATTAGGTGATCAAGGTGTATGCTTAGAAGAAAATAACACTGTATTAATACCACCAGATTTAGTACATCCTCAAGTTGCAGCTCCTGGATATGCAATGTATTTCTTATGGATAATTCGTCACTTAGAAGGTAATCCTTATTTAGGACCTGACTTTGAAAAACAACATATTTGGGCAGGCGAACCTGATGCAAAGATTTGGCCTGATGTATAATTTATGATAGTGCAAGGTATAATAATATAATATTATGCCTTGCAAAAAAAGAGTTGAAAAACTCTTTTTATTTACAATTTTTGGAAAACGTTTGCTTTATTAAAAAATTAATAAAATATAACTTTTCTTATAATTTTATTTAAATGGAAAAAGGAAAATATAAAATGAAAACATTACACTTAACAATGTCACAAGCTTTAATTAAATTTTTAGATAATCAATATGTAGAGTTTGATGGTGTAGAAAATAAATTTGTTAATGGTGTTACTGGTATTTTTGGTCATGGTATAGTAGTTGGATTGGGTGAAGCATTAGAAGAAGAAAATCATTCATTAAAATTTATACAAGGAAAAAATGAACAAGGTATGGCTCATATTGCAATGGGTTTTGCTAAACAAAAAAAACGCCGTCAAATCATGGCTGTTACTAGTTCTATTGGTCCTGGTGCTTTAAATATGGTAACTGCTGCAGGTACTGCAACAGCAAATAGAATTCCTGTATTATTTTTACCTGCTGATTCTTATGGAAATAGACAACCTGATCCAGTTTTACAACAGATTGAACAAAATTATGATCATAATATTACTGCAAATGATGCTTTTAAACCTGTTAGTAAATATTGGGATAGAGTAACAAGACCTGAACAATTAATGAGTGCTATGATTAATGCAATGCGTGTTTTAACTAGTCCATCAGAAACAGGTGCTGTTACAGTTTGTCTACCTCAAGACGTTCAAGGTGAAGCTTATGATTATCCTGAAGAATTTTTTGAAAAGAGAGTTCATCATTATCAAAGACGTTGTTTAGATGAAAATTCTTTACAAAGATTATCTTCAAAAATTAAAAATAGTAAAAAGCCATTTATTATTTGTGGTGGTGGTGTTAAATATTCTGAAGCTGGAAAAGAATTAGAAAATTTTGCAAAGAAATTTAATATTCCATTTGGTGAAACTCAAGCTGGGAAAAGTACTATACCAGCAGATTTTGAATATAATTTAGGTGGCGCAGGTGTTACAGGTACTTTATGCTCAAATAAAATTGCAAAAAATGCTGATTTAATTATTGGAATTGGTACTCGTTTAAATGATTTTTGTACATCTAGTAAATCAGCATATAGTGAAAATGCACCAATTATTTCAATTAATTTAAATGAAATGGATGCTTATAAAATGGGTGCAGATCCATATTTTGCTGATGCAAAATTATCTTTACAACAATTATCAGATAAACTAGCAAAAGAAAATTATAAATCTGCTTATAAAAATGAAATAAGTGATGCTAAAAATGAATGGAATAAAGAACTAAAAAGATTATTTAGTATTTCACCAAAAGAAGGTTTAGCACAATCTAGAGTTTTAGGTGTTTTAAACACTGAATTAATAAGTGATGATTCTATTGTAGTAACAGCTTCAGGTAGTTTGCCATCAGATTGTCAAAGAGTTTGGAATTCAAATTCACATAATACATATCATGCTGAATATGCATTTTCATGTATGGGCTATGAAGTAGCTGGTGCTATTGGTGCAAAATTAGCTGAACCTGAGAAAGAAGTTTATGTATTTGTAGGTGATGGTGGATTCTTAATGCTACATACTGAATTAGTAACTGCTATTCAAGAAGGTATCAAAATAAATATTGTTTTATTTGATAATCATGGTTTCCAATGTATTCATAACTTACAAAGAAGCCAAGGAATTCCAAGTTTTGCTAACGAATTTAGATCACGTGAAAATTCAACTCAAAGATTAACTGGAGATTGTTTAAAAATTGATTTTGCATCATTAGCAAATGCCTATGGAGCAAATGGTTATGAAGCAAAAGATATCGATCAATTAAAAGATGTATTTACAAAAATTAGTGATAATAAAGAATTAAACTTAATTGATGTAAAAGTATTACCAGGTACTATGACAGATGGATATGAAGCTTGGTGGAGAGTAGGTACTGCTGAAGTATCAACACATCCTGAAGTTGTTGAAGCAGCTAAAAAAATAAAAGAAAATGCTTCTAAAGCAAAACAATATTAATTTAATATTGTTTGCAAAAAGCAATAATTAATAAATTTTTTAGATAATTGAAAATAATTTTTTATTACATAGTTAACCTTTATATTTGAGAAAATATTAAAAGGTTAACTATAGAAATAATATTTTTAAAAGCTATTAGAATCAATAATAAATTATTAGAGAATAGCATACTAATTAAACTGAGGAATTACCTCATTATTTACACACAGTTTTTATAAACTGATTTTAGGAGAATTTTATGATTAACAAAGAAGATATCAAACTTGCTTGTGCCCCAATAAACTGGACAAATGATGATGCACCAGAGTTAGGTAAAGAAATTACTTATCAACAATGTCTTAGTGAAATGGCATTATCTGGATATCAAGGAAGTGAAATTGGAAATAAGTATCCAAAAGATTTAACTGTATTAAAAAAAGCTTTAAAACTCAGAGATTTAGAGATTTGTAATCAATGGTTTAGTTGTTTTTTCACAACTCGACCTCAAGAATTTACAATCGAAAAATTTATTGAAACTAGAGATTTTCTTCATTCTTTAGGTGCTAAAGTTATAGGTGTTTGTGAAGTTGGATTAAGTGTACAAGGTGATTTAAGTGCATCAATATATGAAACAACTCCAAGTTTAAGTGATGAAGATTTTGAAAAAATTGCTAGAGGTGTTGAAATTTTAGGTAAATTAGCACAAGAAAAAGGAATGACAGTTGCATATCATCATCATATGGGAACAGGCATTCAAACTTTAGAACAATTTTCAAAATTAATGGATATGACTGATCCAAATTTAGTTAAAGCTTTATTAGATACTGGTCATTTTACTTATGCTGGTGAAGATACTGTTGCATGTTTTAAAAAATTTATCGATAGAACAGTACATATTCATCTTAAAGATTTAAGATCTAATATTCACCGTGAAGTTGGACCAAAACGTTTTAGTTATGTAGGTTCTGTTATCGAAGGTGTTTTCACAGTACCTGGAGATGGAGATATGGTTGATTGGGATGGTGTATTTGATGTAATTAAAAATAGTGATTACAAAGGATGGATTGTAGTAGAAGCAGAACAAGATCCATTTGTATATGACCCATTAGAATATGCTCAAAAAGCTAGAGCCTTCATTAAAAAAGGTTTAGATATTTAAATTATAAGGGGACAATTATGTTATTTTCACTACATGGACTATTAGTTAGATATTCAAATGTTGCAACAGATGTTTTAATAGCAAAAAATGCAGGATATGATGCTGTTGAACTTCATACTGATAAGTTAGATAGATATTTAGAAGCTGGATATAATGGCAAAGATTTAAAAAAAATATTAGATAAACATAATATGAAGGCTAATTGTATTGATATTATTGGTGAAGTTGAGACTCAAGATAAAGATAATTTTGATAGAATTCTTAAAAAAACAGAACAACTAGTAGATGTTGCAAATGAAATAAATTGTCCTACTATTCAATTAAATGCATTTATGGAATTGGCTAATTTATCAACTAAAGAAAATATTCAATTAACAGCTTCTAATATTAGAAAGATTTGTGAAATTGGTGAAAAAAAGAATGTAAAATTCCAATATGAAGGTGCAGCTTGGACACCTATTCACTCTATTGATCATTATAAACAACTACATGATGAAGTTGGTATGTCAAATTTTGGTTTTGTAATTGATTTTTGGCATTTTTGGGCAAGTCGTGGTGGAACTCCTGATGAAATTGCAAAATTAGATAAAAATTTAATCTATGGTGTTCATGTTGCTGATGGTTATAGAGTTGGTGAAAATGAAGCTTGGATTGATGAAACATTGCTTAGAGGAGCTTTACCAGGTGATGGTAATGTACCAATTCAACAATGGATTGATGCAATAAAATCTACTGGTTATAATGGGTATTATTCAGGTGAAATTTTATGTCATAAACTTTGGGAAGCAAATTTATTTGATATAGCTTCTGATACTATTAATAGAATGAAAAAATATTTTTAAAAGGATTATTTTATGTATAATGAGGAAAGAAGGTTAAATAGACCATATCGCTGGGCCATGATTGGTGGTGGTAGAGGTAGCCAAATTGGTTATATTCATAGATCTAGTGCTAATAGAGATGGTAATTTTAAATTAGTTGCAGGAGCATTTGATATAGATCCAAAAAGGGCACAAGAATTTGGCTTAAACATTGGATTAAATAAAGATAGATGTTATTCAGATTATAAAGAAATGTTTTTAAAAGAAAAAGAGTTAGAAGATGGAATTGAAGTTGTTTCAATTGCAACTCCTAATAAATTTCATTATCAAATGTGTAAAGATGCTCTTGAAGCTGGATTGCATGTTATTTGTGAAAAACCTTTATGTTTTACAGTTGAAGAAGCTAAAGAATTAAAAAGACTTGCACAAGAAAAAAATAAATTAATTTGCGTTACTTATGGTTATACTGGTCATCAAATGGTTCATCAAGCACGAAAAATGATTGAAAACGGTGATATTGGTGATGTTAGAGTAATTAATATGCAATTTGCTCATGGTTGGCATAATGAAGAAGTTGAAAAAAATGATCCAGGTACTAAATGGAGAGTCTCCCCTGAAGTTGTAGGCTCAACTTATGTATTAGGTGATATTGGTACTCATAATTTATATATGGCTGAGTTAATGGTTCCTGATTTTAAAATTAAAAAATTACTTTGCTCAAGACAAAGTTTTATAAAAAGCAGAGCTCCTTTAGAAGATAATGCTTTTGTACTTTTTGAATTAGAAAATGGTGCTATTGCAAATATGTGGGCTAGTGCAGTTAATGCAGGTGCAACGCATAACCAAAAAATTAGAGTTGTAGGTTCAAAAGCTAGTATTGAATGGTGGGATGAACATCCAAATCAATTAGTTTATGAGGTTCAAGGACAACCTAAACAATTATTAGATAGAGGTACAGGTTATCTATATAGTGATGATTTTATGGTAAATATGGATAGAATAGGTGGCGGACACGCAGAAGGTCTATTTGAATCTTGGTCAAATTTATATAATCAATTTGCATTTGCAATGGAAGCTGTTGATAAAAAGAATGATGCAATTCTTTCAAAAATGGTTTTCCCTGGAATTGAAGCTGGAATTGAAGGCGTTAGATTTTTAGAAAATTGTGTTAAATCAGCAGACAATGGTTCTACTTGGGTTGATTATAAATAGAAATTTAGGAGAATTATTATGAATATACCTTTAGGAATTGCTCCCTGTTCTTGGGGAATAGAAGATATAATGAATGAAAAAAATCCAACTTGGCAAAAAGTAATTGATGAGGCTTCTATGACTGGTTTTAAGGGCATAGAATTAGGTCCTTATGGTTTTTTTCCAACTGATGCTTCAAAACTTAAAGGTATATTAGATACTAATAATTTAACTCTGAGTGCAGCTACACTTTATGATGATTTATCACCTAGTGCAGATGTTAATTATTTAATTGATAAAACTAAGAAAATTTGTTCTTTAGTTTCAAAAGTTCAACCAAATAATGCTTTTTTAGTTGTTATTGATGCTATAAAGCCTGATCGAAATTTAACAGCTGGGCATCCTAAAGAAGCAAAACGTTTAAATTATAATGATTGGAATATTTTAATCAATAATATTAAAACAGTTTCTAAGATTGCTCAAGAAGAGTTTGGTATTAGAGCTGTTGTACATCCTCATGCTGGTGGTTATGTAGAGTTTCACGATGAAACTGAGCAAATAGTAAATGATATTGATGCCTCTATAGCTGGATTATGTCTAGATACAGGTCATTTATATTATGCTAATGATAATCCTGCAAAGAGTATAAGGCATTTTAAACAAAGAATTGATTATATTCATTTTAAAGATATTGATAATAATGTCTATAAAAAGATTCTTAAAAAGAAAATAGGTTTTTTTGATGCATGTGCACAACAAGTTATGTGTTCAATTGGTAAAGGTTGTTTAGATTATAAAGAAATTTATAAAGCAT
>CAZPTG010000024.1:0-15699 GCA_964589355.1 uncultured Spirochaetaceae bacterium | reverse complement strand
AAAAATTTAATCTACAATGATACATCTAGTGCAAAAATTTATGCTCAAAATTACTTTGAAGAAAGAGATTATTTACCAATTGATTACTTAATATCTAATAAAGAAAGTACTCAATTAGAAAAGTTATTATTAGATAATGGATATAGCAATTTTACAAAAGAATATATCTCTTCTTGCGATATAATGTTCTATGAAGACCCTTATCCAACATCTGGATCTTTATCAGTCACATTAAAAGCTATCGATAGTGATAATACCTCTGCATATAATTTCTCAGATTCTAAAATTGATGGATCTTGGATATCCAAAGATAAAGATGGTGTTGTACTTGGTGCTAAGCTTGCAGATGATATAAAAGCTAAAGTTGGATATTACCTTACAGTTCAAACAAAAGGTAAAGGCGGATTTATCCAAGCTTTTGATATTCCAATTATTGGAATAATATCTACAGGAGATCCTGTTGTAGATGCCTCAACAATGTTTTTCGATATTGATATAATAGATTATTATTTAGAATTAGAGGGATCTGCTACAAGTTATGCGATTTCTTATTCTAAAAATGTTGCAAAATTAAAAGATATTTCTAAAGCAGAAACAAAAAATTTAAATAATATTATTAGATTTTTAAATTTAGAAGCTTATGCTTGGGATGAGATTGCTGAAGATATACTTAAACTACAATCATCAAAAAGCGGGTTTTCAAATATTTTTCTCTTTTTCACATTTATAATAGCAATAGTTGGTATAAGTAATACTATGCTAATGGCAATAAGTGAGAGAAAAAATGAAATTGCTATGCTAAAAACACTAGGATATACAAATAAATATATTAAAAAATTATTTACATTAGAAGGTACAATAATTGGTATTTTCGGTATACTTTTTGGAACCATAATGGGAACTATTATTTCTTTATATTTTCAATTTAAAGGAATTGATATTAGCTCATTTCTTACGAAAACAGAAACTATAGGATATAGAATTAATAACGTTATGCATTCATTTGTATCTCCATCGCAAATTATATTAATTATGATTTTAAGTCTTTTTGTTTCTATATTTGCAGCATATTTCGCAGTAAGAAGAACAGGAAGAGGCGAAATTGCTGAAATGTTTAGGAGGATATAATGTTTAAATTGGCATGGAAAAATATATTTAGAAATAAAAGAAGATCAATATTATCTGCAAGTGCAATATTTTTTGCTGTAGTTTTTGTTAGCTCAATGCTTTCGTTATATGAAGCTATGATAATGGATATGCAAAAAAATACAATTAATCATCAACTAGGTAATATTAATATTAAAACCAAGAAATATATAGAAAATGAGAGAATACTTCCTTTGCAATTTTATATAGAAAATGTTGATGAAAAGATTGATATAATAAATTCAATTGAAGGGGTCGAAGGTGCTACACCTGTTACAAAATTACCTTCTATGACATTTCTAGGTGATGAAAGTTATAATGTAATGATATATGGTGTTAATTTTGAAACATCTAGATATTTTGATCAAGGAATAATAAATGAAGGAGACTTCCCAAAAGAAGATAATGAAGTATTAATCAGCTCTAAACTAGCAAAAGAAATGAATATTAAAACGGGTGATCTTTTTACATTCCTTTCAAAAACTGCAATTGGAGGATCAAATGCTCTCGGAGTTAAAGTTTCTGGAATATATTCTTCAAATGATTTGGATATGAATAATTTAAATTTTTTCATATCAATGAATCAATTAAGTAAAACTTTGAGAATGAATAAAGGGGCTACAGAAATATTAGTTTTCACAGATTCAAGTGTATCTAAAGAAGTAGTACAAAATAAATTAAAGGATGATTCATTGTCTGCTACTTCTTGGAAAGATAATTCCTTAATCGGTCAAATGATAGACTTAATGAAAGTTATTTATGGGTTTATTCAAGTATTATTTTTATTATTTGCTTCAACTATAATATTAAATACAACAATGATGAGTATTATAGAAAGAAAACGAGAAATAGCTACATTAGTTGCTTTAGGCTATGATACTCATTGGATTAGAAAACTCTTTCTTTTTGAAACAGCATTACTTACATTAATAGCTAGTATAGTAGGTTCAATTGTTGGGGGGATCTTAATCTCTATATTAAATAAAACAGGTTTAGATATGATTGCAATGGGAGGAGAAAGTGTTTCAGGATTTGCTATGAATTCTTATATTTATCCATATTTACCTTTTGAAAATTTTATAATCTTAATTTGTTTAGCTATAATAATTAGCACTGTTACTTGTTTTTTCCCAACAAGACGAGTTTTAAAAATTCAACCAGCAAAAGCTTTACATGATGAAATATAAGGAGAAAATTATGAAAAAAATACAACTTTTAATTTTATCAATTGCAATAATTTCTACAAATCTTTTTGCAGTTGATGTAGATACAATAATTGAAAATTATGATAATAATACAATTTTTAATACTTCAATATTAAAAAGTAAAGTTATTATTAAAGATTCACTTGGAACATCAAGCCAAAAAATTATTGCATATTCAAGAAAAAATGGGGATACGCTTATTGAAATAACTCAAGGTCCTGATGCTGGACAAAAAGTATTAAGACTAAACTCTTCAATTTTTCTTTATTATCCTAATGCAAATCAAATAATAAGATTGCAAGGTGCTGCATTAAAAGAATCATTTATGGGTTCTGATTTTTCATATGAAGATTTATCAGGAGATGAATCGATAAAAAATAAATATGATTATACTATTGTTGAAGAAACTGATAGCTCTTATATAATTAAATTAGATGCTAAATCTAGAAAAGAACCTTATCAAAAGCAATTACTAACAATAGATAAAGATACCTTTGTTTGTATTGAAGCTACTTTAATGAGCTCAAGTGGAAGAGAACTTCGAAAAATGAAAGCCTCAGACATTAGACAAATAGGTAATAAATATGTTGCATTTGATATAGAGATGTTTGATTTATTAAAAAATCAAGGCTCTACAAAAATGTTAATTGAAGATTTAGATGTAAATATATCACTTGATAATGAGTTATTTACTACAGATAATTTATCATGGTAGGAATAATATGAAAAAAATATATTCATTAATTTTAATAAATTTTATTTTTATTGGTTCTATATTTAGTACACCAACAATAAAAGGAGATTTCACTTTATCAAACAGTCTAAATTTTGACAATAATTTTGATACTACTTTTTCAAGCTCTCCTGAATTAAATTTATATTTAAATTCAAGTTCTAATAATGTAAAATATACTATAAAAAATTCTATAAAATATCTAAAAGATTCAGATGATTCAGAATTAAAAAATGCAACAAATTTTGTGGAACAAGCTTATCTAAAATTTAGAATTCCTTATAAAGATAATTATTTAATATTTAATTTTGGAAAGACTCCTTTAGACATTGGAGGAGATTGGGTTTTCAATAGTGGAACACCTTTTAATTCATATATAGACTATATCACATTAACTAAAGCTCAAAATCCTTGGATTGCTTCAGTTAAACATAAATTATATCAAAATGATAAATTTCAAAGCTTAAATTTGGAAATAATTGCAAAACTTCCGGTTGAATATAGTGATAAAAAAATAGGAGGAAGATTAACATACGATATTAATAATCAAAAATTTGGAACTCTTGAAACTTCTATTTTAACAAATAAAAGTGAAAGCATTATTTCCGGAGGAATAAATGGAACACTTTATTTTGATTATGGTATATATGGCAAAATTGATTTGCAAGAATTTAATGATTTTGAGGGATCAATTTATTTATTAAAGCTTATAGATGACTATACCATAAAACTTGAAGCCTTATATGATAATGAATTGTCTACTTATTTCTTCTTATCAACGTTATCTTATAATTTAAATCCCAAAACTAATATTAATGGTAATCTAAAATCTATTTATGCCAACAGTCAATGGACGCTAACTCCAAGTATTTATTTAAATCAAAATATAGTACAAGGCCTAGATAGTACTCTATCATATGTATATTCAAAAGAAAAAAAACATTTTATTAGTTTTTCAATTACTCATAAGTTTTAAATATAACTAAATTATAAAGTAACAAGTTTATTAAAATTAGGCTTTGTTACTTTATGAAATACAAATTTTTTATTAAATATATTCATTTTAATAGATATATTTATGTTTACCTATTATAATTAATTTTATGGAAAAAATGATCAAAGACAAACCAAAAGCCTACATCTCTTGGGCTTTTTATGATTGGGCAAATAGTGCTTTCGCAACAACAGTTATGGCTGGATTTTTCCCTGTATTTTTCAGTGAATATTGGTCCCAAGGAGTCTCTACTTCAACGAGCACTTTTTATCTTGGACTTGGCAATAGTTTAGGATCTCTCATTGTTGCCCTATTAGCACCAATTTTAGGAGCAATTGCTGATTATGGAAATTATAAAAAGAAATTTCTTATAACCTTCGCATTTATAGGTTGTTTAATGAGTGCTAATTTAAGCTTAGTGCACGCAGGACAATGGCAATTTGCTATTTTATTATATATTTTAGGTAGTATAGGTTTTTCTGGAGCAAATACATTTTATGACTCACTACTACCTTCTGTTGCTTCTGAAAAAAAAGTCGATTCTGTCTCTTCTTTAGGTTTTGGCTTAGGTTATATCGGGGGTGGCTTATTATTTTTAGTAAATGTTTTAATGTATTTAAAACCAAGTATATTCAATCTTCAAAGTGGAGAAGCTGCTATAAAAGCCTCTTTTATAATGGTTGGAAGTTGGTGGTTTATTTTTACTATTCCATTAATACTATATGTAAAAGAAGAAAAAGATACTAATGAGTTAAGCATGAAAGAATCTATTAATAAAGGATTATTAGAATTTAAAACTACTATTAAAGATTTAAAACATCTACCTACTTTGTTAACATTTTTATTTGCCTATTGGTTTTATATAGATGGTGTTGATACTATTGTAAGAATGGCTGTTAACTTTGGTACCTCTTTAGGTTTTTCTTCAAGCTCATTAATAATTGCACTTTTATTAACTCAATTTGTAGCCTTCCCTTCTGCAATTTTATATGGATTTTTTGCCAATAAAATTGGAATAAAAAAAGCACTCCTTGTTGCAATAAGTGCATATACATTAATTGCTTGTTTAGGTGCTTTAATGACAAAAGAATTCCATTTTTATCTATTAGCTTGCGCTATAGGAGTATTCCAAGGTGGTATACAAGCTTTATCAAGATCTTTTTATACTAGATTAATTCCTGAAAATAGACATGCAGAATTTTTTGGTTTTTTTAACATGCTTGGAAAATTTGCAGCAATTTTAGGACCTTTATTATTAGGATTTGTAACACTTCTTACAGATAACAATAGATTTGGAATTATTTCTCTTATTTTATTATTCATTATTGGAGGAGTTTTACTTTATAAAGTTGATTTAACTAAAAATGAAGAAGAAAAAACAAATTTTATAAATGCAAAAAAAGTTCAATTATAATTATTCTTTCAAATAATTAATAAACACTATTACCTTTATTATCAATTGCAACAATACAAGGAAAATCTTCTACTGATATTTTTAATAAAGCCTCAGGGCCTAAATCATCAAAAGCAATAGTTCTAACTTTTTTAATTTTAGAATTATATAAGGCACCACATCCACCAAAGGCAGCTAAATAAATTGCATTATTTTTTACAATTGAATCAATAACTTCTTTGCTTCGAGGACCTTTACCAATCATTGCTTTTAATCCTAAATCCAACAATCTAGGAGAGAAAAAATCCATTCTTGCACTAGTAGTTGGACCACAAGATCCTATAATGAAATTATTTGGAGCTGGGGATGGTCCCATATAATAAATAGCTTGGTTATTAATATCAAAAGGAAGTTCCTTATTATTATCTAACAATTGAAACATCATTTTATGAGCTTGATCTCTAGCTACATAAATATCACCAAATAATCTAATTTCATCATATATACTTAAATTATTAATTATATCATCTGTAATTGGAAGTTGAATCTTAGTCATTTAAAATTCCTTTAAAAGTAAAATGAGCTTTTCTATCGGCCCAACAATTAATTGAAACAGCTAAAGGCAATCCTGCAATATGAGTAGGTTCTTGCTCAATTTGAACAAAAAGTGCAGTAGTAACACCACCCAAACCACCTGAACCAATTTTTGTTTTATTGATTTTTTCTAATATCTCTGATTCTAAATTCTTATATTTTTCATCTTTATTATTAATATTTACATCTCTAATTAAAGCTCTTTTTGATAAATATGCAGCTCTTTCCATTGTACCCCCAAGACCTATTCCAACACATATGGGAGGACAAGGCTTTCCTCCAGCTTTTTTTACAATATCTATAACAGCATTTATAACACCTTCTTTTGATACTGTTGGATTGAGCATATTTATATCACAACAATTTTCTGAACCAAATCCTTTAAGCAAAACATTTACTTCAATTTCATCACCATCAACTAAATTGTATGTAATAATTGCAGGTAAATTATTCTTTGTATTTATCCTATCAAAAACAGGTTCTTCCACAACACTCTTTCTAAAATTACCTTGGGAGCTTGCTAAAGAACATGCTTCAATTATAGAAGATTCAATAGTTTTTAATGAGCTCTTATTATTTCTTCCTACATCAACAAAAACATCAAACATACCTGTATCTTGACACATAGGAATTTGGGTTTCTTTTGATAACTTTAAATTATCTAATATGTTATTTAAAACAATTAAAGAAGCTTTTGATGCTTTTGAGTTCTCTTTTTCTTCTTTATTTTTAGCCTTTTTTATTAACTCAATAATAGATTTATCTAATTCTCTTGAACTTTTTATTAACTCCGTTTTAAGACCTTCAACAAAATTATTCATCTATGTAATCCTTTTTAATTACAATTGTTAAATATAGTTTTATTATATAATATCCTATAGCACATCCAACTAATAAACCCAATCCATCTGCAACTACATCAAACAATTCAAACTGTCTTCCTACTTGAGCTTGAATCAATTCAATAATAGTACCAATTGCCACTCCAACAATCAACGTAAATGCAGAAGGTAATAAAATCCAATTTGAAACAATTATATCTCTATTAGTATGATGTTTTTTATAGGAAAATTTAATAAATGAAAAATATAAAAAAACTCCTAATAATGCATAAGCTAACATATGAGCCCCTTTATCATCAAAAGGAAAACGTGTTATTGAATTTATTTTTTCAGCTGAAATTAAACTTAAATAAGAAATCATAACAATCAATAAAAAACTCATTATTAAGCCTATTTTACTAAATATATTCAAACTTCTTTCAACTATTTTATTGTTTTGCATTAAACAAATCTCCTTGTTCTATACCTAAATTATTCATTCTTTTTTGAAGATGTTGAATAAATTTTGTTTTATCATAAAAATTTCTAGGTGCCGCTAATCTATGAGGAGGAGTCTCACATAACAATCTTTGAATTATTATATTAGGATTCAATCTTTGTAGAAAATAAATACAATGCTCTATTGCTCTTTGAGAACTTGCGACACTCAATTCGCCCCTTATATATTCATCAAACAAAGAAGTTCCTCCTAGAATATCTAAATTATGAATTTTTACAGCCTCAATTTTTAAATCATTAATTAAATTAATTGTGTTATCAAATTCATCACTACCTTCTCCTGCTAAGCCTGTAATAATATGTGTTGAAACTTTTATTCCTTTTTCATGCAAGTCATTAACAGCTTTTATAAATGTATTTACATCATGTCCTCTATTAATGCTTTCTAAAGTTTTATCATTACCACTTTGTAATCCTACTTCAACCCACACATCATTCACTTTTGACTTATATGAATTTAATAAATCAATAACATCAGAATCTAAACAATCAGGTCTTGTTGAAACAATAAATTCTGTAAAAGGATATAATGAAAGTCCTTTATCAAATATTAACTTCAATTCATCAATAGGTGCATATGTACTTGTCCAAGCTTGAAAGTATAAACTAAGTGCTTGAGCTTCATACCTTTCTATTAAAAATTTTTTTCCTTTTTCAACTTGAGTTTCAAGAGATTTCATTCTCTTTTCTAAACTTATCTGTTTTCTAGGTCCTTTATGTGCTACATGCTTTTGAAAACTGCTTGATCGAGTCCAAACACCTTCACCTTTTCTCTGATATGTTGCACTAGCCCCTGTACCATCACAAAAAACACATCCTCCACTTCTATCCTTTTCACGATTAGGACACGAAAAGCCTCCGTCAACACCAATTCTATACACACTTTTTGAATATGTATCTAATAAATAATTCTTATAAGTTCTCCATGGTAACCCTATACTCATACAAACTCCAAAACTAAATTAAAGTTACCATTTAATGAATAACCTGTTCCAAAAACTATATCACCAAAGTTTGTTTTAAGTCCAATACCACTATAAACTCCAATACCATAATTTGTAATATTAGGTATTTTTGAATTAGGTGACTCTATAATGAAACTAGAATTTGTAGGATATATATTCTCAATTGGATTATACTTATCAAAACCAAATCCCTTAATTCCTACTTGAACAAATATTGGTACAATATTATCTGATAATTTTCTCTGATACATTAAATCTGCAATCAAATATTCGCGAGTATACCACCCAAAATAATATCCAGGAATCTCACTATATCCACCTAAATCAAAATATGAAGAACTTAATTCATAATTTGTTGTAGAAAAACCAAATTTTAAACCCAACTTTATACATGATTTTTTCGTAATAGGTATATCATATTTAGATTTAATATATACAAAAGGATTGATATCAGAATTAGAGATATGCATTGAGCCTATACCTTCAATCCCATATCCTTTATTTGAAAAAATTGATGCCTCAGAATTTAAATATGAAAAACTTAAACCTAAATTAATATAATTCAATAATGAGTTTTCATATGAAATTGCTTCATTAGGAGTAATTCCATCGGGTAAAGTAGTGTCTGAAAAAGAAACTAAATTATAATTAGCTAATAATTCTAGTGAAAGTTTATTTGATAAGGTTAAATCAAAACCAGTACCTACTGAAAATCCTATTGAAAAAGAAGGTATATAATATTTTACATATGTATTATTTGCAGGAGATAAAGATCCTACAGATGTTGAAAATTGGAAAAACTGTATTAATTCATAATCATTTTTATCAATAAATTGATACCCTATTTTTGAATTAATGTTTATAGCTTCTGAAATATTTAATCTCAGATCAATTGAAATTTTTTTAGCTACCATTTTTTTTAGTTGTGTATCTAAATTAAAAGACAAATAAAACCAAGCTCTATTATTAATATGGTTTGAAAAACCTATTTTTGTTAATCCAATTAAATCAATTGATGATGGTGATTTATTCCAATCACGTAATCCAATTTCCAAAACACCTGAATTTTCTTTTCGATTTGTTGGATTAAAATTAAAAGAAACACTAGATATATTGTTTAATTTAGCAAAAGATTTTATATCATTTTCTAAATCATTAAGAAGGTTCTCTTCTAATCTTTTATTTAAATATTTATCAAAGATACTAGTAAATAAATATGATTTATCAAACCTTATCTTTTCGTATTTAATTGAAGTTATCAAAGGATTCAATACATTTGAATAATGACTAGATTCACTTTCATCATCAAATTCTAGTTCTCTGTGCTTACTTATCTTATCTCGAATATCTATAAGTTCATCTTTTTTTTCTTCAAAAGCTTCATAGCCTTTTTCTAATATTTGATCAAATTTACCTACATCCAAAATTAAAAAATCAGAAACATCTGGTTTTATTACTATATCACTATTATTTTGGCTTTCTTTTCTATTTGAAAATGTGACTAGATTTGAAGTTTGAATAACTGCACCAGATAAGGAAGAAAAACCTTCACTATCTTTTAAACTATCGCTTGAAACATCAACACTAATTATTATATCTGCACCCCAGTCTTTTGCTAAAAATACAGGTAAATTATCAAATACCCCACCATCCATACAATATGTACCATCCTTTAAAACATAAGGAGGGAAAACAATTGGTAGAGACATTGTAGCTCTCATAGCATCAGAAATATAACCATGATCAATTATTTTCCCTTCTCCTGTCTCAACATTAATAGCCATTGCTTTATAAGGTATTTCTAAATTATCAAAATCTATCTCACCTGGTGATTTAATAGTTGTTTTATTAAGATATGAAAGTATGCTTTGGTCAGATAATAAACCAGGATTATCACCTATACCATTTCTATCAATACCAAATGAGAATTTTATGCCATTATTATCATTAAATAAAGAGGGCGGAGTAGAATAATCTCTTGAACTTTGATCTAAAAGATAATTAATTAATGGTTCTTTTTTTATCATATTTTTTATATCATTAGAAGAATATCCAATTGCATAATAAGCACCAATTATTCCACCCATGCTAGTTCCACAAATAAAATCAATAGGAATTCCTAATTTTTTAATTTCTTCAACAACAGAAACATGAGCAAACCCTTTTGCTCCACCGCCAGATAAAACTAATGCAACTTTTGGATAAGTTGCATACAAGGAAGAGACTGAAAATATGATAATAAATAATAGTAATTTAAATTTTCTCATAATATCATCCCAACTTTTTCTCTATGATATCTCTATGCCCATTTAAAAAAGCATTATAATCCATTTCTTTTTTACCTTGTAATTGTAACTTATCCACAATTATTGCACCAGAACCACAAGAAATAACAAGTCCTTGTTTTTTTATTTTTTCTATTACAACACCAGGATTTGGATAATTTTGATCTAAAACATCTTTAATCCCAAGAATAAATAAAGTTTTACCTTCATATAAAGTTGATGCTTTTGGCCATGGATAAAAAGCTCTTACTTGAGCACTTATTTCAATAGCGCTTTTTGTCCAATCTATTAAAGAATCGTTTTTTGAAAATAATTTTGTATATGAGATATCACCTTTTTGCTCATATGTAGTATAATCATTCAACTCTACTTTCTTAAAAGTTTCTATCGCAAAAGGGGCACAAATTTTTGAAACCTTCTCACTTAAAGATAAAGTAGTATCTGTTTTATCTATTTCGAAGTCAAGTGTAGATAAAATATCTCCACTATCAACCTCTAAACTTAACTTTTGAATTGAAATAGCACTTTTCTCTAAATTATTTAATATTGCATATTGAATAGGGGAACTTCCACGAAATTGAGGTAAACGAGAAGGATGAATATTAAAACAACCCTTAAAAAACATTGATAATAATTTAGGACCGAAAATTTTACCATAGGCAAAACAAATTAAAATATCACAATTAAAAGAGGCAATCTCTTTTAATGCATTGCCTCTTAATTTTTCTGGTTGTAATACTGGTATATTTAATTTATTTGCTTCAACTTTAATAGGAGAAGGAATTAATTTTTTACTTCTTCCTTTAGGTTTATCTGGATTAGTTAATACTAAAGCAACATCAAAATTTTTTGCTAAAGCATTAAGTGTTGGAACTCCAATTTCAGCTGTAGCTGCAAATAATATTCTCACCTTATAGAACCCCTTTTTAATTTATTTCTTTTTTCATATGTTCTTAAAAGTTTATTTCTTGAACTTTCATCTAGACGATCAGCAAATAAAACACCATTTAAATGATCATTTTCATGCTGTAATGCGCGAGCTAATAAATCATCAGCTTCTAATCTGAATGTTTTACCATTAACATCTTGTGCTTGTACAACTACTTTTTCACTTCTATCTAAATAAGCGTAAACGCCAGGAATAGACAAACAACCTTCTTCCATAGAACATTCTTCCATAGAAGTTTCAATTATTTCAGGATTAATAAAAGCTTTTCTAACTCCTCTATGGTCATCAATAACAAATATTCTTAAATCAACTCCAACTTGTGGTCCTGCAAGACCTACTCCATCAGCTTCATCCATTTTTTCAAACATTGCATTAACTAATAATTCTAAAGCAGAGTCAAAATTTTCAACCCTTCTAGCTTTTTTCCTCAATATCTCTTCACCAATTGTATATATTTCTAACATAAGAATTCCTCATATATTTTATTTTAAAATTTAATATTTATTTATAAATATTAATCTATTTAATAAGCTAAAACTATTATAATATATTTTGTTTTTGATTTCTATTGATATCATATGTTTTTTATATTTAAAATATAATAAATATTTTAATAAAAAAAAATATCCCCATTAGTATAAAAAATATATACATCAATGGGAATAATAGTAATTTAAATAAAAATATCTATTTCTTTATAACATGAGTACTCTTTGAATCAAAACCAATATTTATCATATCACCTTCTTTAAAAAACCCTTCTTTTATAGGATTATTAGAAATTGCTACAATGACATCATCTAGCTGATCCACTTCAATCTCATACTCCATTGTTGATCCTAAATAAACAGCACTTTTCACTTTTCCTTCAAATAACATTTTCTCATTCTTTGACAACTCTAGACCTTCAGGTCTAACAACAATATACACATCATCATTTTTATTTAAAGCTGAAACATAAGAATTATATATTTCTTTTTTACCTTTAACATCTAATTCTATTGAATTCTTATTTTTTGAAAGTACTTTAGATGGGATAAAATTTGCTCTCCCTATAAAAGATGCAACAAAATAATTATTTGGTTGACTATAAACCTCAACAGGTGTTCCAATTTGCATAATTACACCTTTATCCATAATCATTATTCTATCACTAACAGTCATTGCTTCAACTTGATCATGAGTTACATAAATACTAGTAATACCAAATTTTTTTTGAATCCTTCGTATTTCTATTCTCATTTGCTCTCTTAATTTTGCATCTAAATTCGACAATGGCTCATCAAATAAAAGAACTTTAGGCCTATTAACAATAGCTCTTGCTAGAGCAACTCTTTGTTGCTGACCTCCTGATAATTGACTTGGTTGCCTATTAGCTAAAGTTGTTAACCCCATAATTTCCATTATTTCATTTACATCTTTAGCGATTTTATCTTTAGAATTTTTTTTAAGAGTAAGACCAAATCCTATATTTTCTTTAACTGTCAAATGAGGAAATATTGCATAGGATTGAAAAACCATAGATGAATTTCTTTTATTTGCTGGAATATCATTTACAAAATCTCCATCAATATAAATATCACCATTTGTAGGAGTTTCAAAACCACTAATCATTCTTAAGGTTGTGGTTTTACCACATCCAGAAGGTCCTAAAAAAGTAACCATTTCTCCATCTTTTATCTCAATATTTACACTATCAACAGCTTTAAACTCTTTTGAAATATCCTCTTGATCTTTAAAAATTTTTGTTACATCAATTAACTTTACACTCATAATAACCTCTTAATTTGATAGCAAAGAACTTTTTGTATTATATTTTAATTTTAAAATAGTATTTATTATAAACATAGAAATTAAAATAATTAAAACTAGAATTACTGAGAACGCTGCAGCCGCTCCAATTCTACCACTTTCAACTTGACTCATTATTTGAACAGTCATCAAATTCCAATTTGCTGAAACAAGGAAAATTGCTGCACTTATAGCTGTCATACTTCTAACAAAAGCAAAAATTAGTCCTGAGAAAAATGCAGGGACCATTAATGGTAAAGTAATCCTTCTAAAGGTAATACTACTATCAGCACCCAAATCTTCTGCAGCTTCCTCAATGGATGGATCAATTTGACCTAATACAGCAACCCCACCTTGGATTCCAACTGGAATATATCTAAAAATAAAATTTAAAAGTAATATTATAAGTGTTCCTGTTAAATAAAACGGAGAACTATTAAAAGCTAATATATATCCAATACCAATTACAGTTCCTGGAACAGCGAAACTTAACATAGATGTAAGACCCATAAATTTCCTTCCAAGAAACTTTTTTCTTACTATTAAATAAGCAATTAGCATTCCTAAAACCCCACTAATTGGTGTAGAAATACCTGCTATAATCAGAGTATCAATTAAAGAATTAAAACCAACATCAAAAACATATATAAAATGTTTTAGTGTTAATGATGAGTCATTTCCCCAACTAGTAGCAAAAGCTCCATAAATTATTGAAGCATATATTAAAAGAACTAAAGTAGCTATTAATATACAAATAACAAATAATATATTTCGTGCTTTATCACTAACTATTTTATTTGAGGATGCAGTTGGCTTTCCTGTAACTGTTATATATTGTTTTTTACTAACCCAATATTTTTGCAAAATATATGCTGAAAGAGATGGTACTAATAATACAAAAGCCAATGCTGCACCTTTACCTAAATTATACATTCCTGTTATTTCTAAAAAAGCTTGAACTGATAATATTGGAAATTCACTTCCTGCTAAAATCATTGGATTACCAAAATCAGCCAAAGATTCAACAAATAGAACTAAGATGGAACTTGCAATACCAGGAATTGCTAAAGGAAGCGTTACTTTCATAAAAATAGTAAATCTATTTCCTCCTAAATCCATAGCAGCATCTTCTAAGGTTGGAGAAATTGACTCTAAAACTCCTCTAAGTGTTATATAACTTACAGGGAAGAAAGTAATTACTTGGGCTAATAACAACCCTTTAAAACCATAAATATTAGCATCACTAATTCTTAGCAAGACAGAAGAAATAAATCCATTTCGACCAAATAACATTATTATAGCTAAAGCCCCAATAAAAGGAGGACTAACAATTGGTATTGTTGCAATAATATTAAAAAATTTTTTACCAGGTATTTTTGCTCTAACTATAGAATAAGCAAAAATAAATCCAACAACAGTACCTATTAAAGCTGTCAATAATCCAACAACAACGGAATTAATAAAAGCTCTTCTATAATACCAAAAGCCAAAAGCTTCTTTAAAATTAACAAGAGAATATTTCCCATCTTTTTGAAAAGCTACAATACAAACTTTTGCTAAAGGGAATAATATAAATAAAAACAATGAAATTAATATTAAACTTATAGCTATTAATAATATTGGATCTTTTCTTAAAAGAAGAGTACTTCTAAAATTACTTTTAAATTCTCTCTTATTCATCACATCTCCTTTAAATAAAGGCAAGGGTCACAAATCCCCTTGCCTTTTTTACTCTAATAATATTATTTATTTAGCAGTTAATACTTCATTAACCCAACGTTGAACTAATCGTTCTGAATTTTCACTATAATAAGCTTTATCATATGGAACAATTTTTAGAGTATCAAAAGCTGGCATACCTTGTGCTAAATCAGCGCTAGCTAAAACAGGATAAAAATATGTTTCTTGTTCTGACAATGCATTTTGACCTTTTTTACCAGTCATCCAATCAACAAAAATTTGAGCAGCTTTTACATTTTCTGCCCCTTTCAATATTGAAACAGCAGGAGCTTCTGCAGGTACGCCTTCTGATGGGAAAACAACTTCTACAGGTAGACCTTGAGAGATAAATTGGAAGAAAGCTGGTGTAAATTGAATACCAATAGCACAATCACCAACATTTACACCCTTTGAAGGACCTGTACCTGAAGATGTATAAGTTTGAATATTTTTATTCAATCTTGCCATATATTCAAATGCTTTATCTTCACCCATAATTTCACAAAGACCAAATACTTCGGCTTTTGCTGTACCACTAGCTTGAGGTGTTGGAGCTTGAATCAAATCATTATATTCAGGTTTTGT
>CAZPTG010000023.1:0-15722 GCA_964589355.1 uncultured Spirochaetaceae bacterium | reverse complement strand
TTGTCCACCTTTATTGATAGCAAGACGCATTGAGTGTTTTTTTAGACCAACAGTATTACCAGCATATTGAGCGTTCATTGAATAAACAATATTGTTTTGAGTATCCATATAGATTCTTCTCTTATCAATGTTTATTGAACAACCTCTTTCATCTTGTGCACCAGCTGAGTGGATAAATCTAAAGAAATTATCTTTTTCATCTGCAGGCATTTTTTTAAAGTGTTCATAAGCAGGTCTATAAAGAATAGATTCAGAGTGAGCAACATAGAATGAATCTGTGAATTGAACACAAGGCATTGTGAATTCACTAAATGCAGGTCCTTCACAGAAGAATTTAACTAGAGCTTCTTTGCCTTCCATATTGTTTTTAGCAATAGACATGATTTCTTCTAAACCATCATCATATGCAACAGAGTTAAGGCTTTTCATTTTTTCTAGGTTTTCTGGGTAAACCATGTAACGAGTATTAACTTTGT
This sequence comes from uncultured Spirochaetaceae bacterium, assembly GCA_964589355.1. Classification (GTDB taxonomy): domain Bacteria; phylum Spirochaetota; class Spirochaetia; order Sphaerochaetales; family Sphaerochaetaceae; genus Pleomorphochaeta. The sequence goes on along the minus strand of CAZPTG010000023.1, from coordinate 15,246 downwards.
CACGTGCTTGGTCTTTAGGGCCATCCCAGTGGATAGTTTGTTTGTCATTTGCTAATACAAATTCTTCGCCTTTAGCTACAGCTTGATCTCTTATGTATTGTTCATCTTCTTTACTGTCGTCACAAACATAGATACTTGCTGGATTACAGTGTTCAGCAAATTGTCCAACGAAATTCAATACTTTTTCGTTTTCTAGTGCTGTTAGCTTTTTATAGCTAGCTTCATTCATTTTGCTCTTAAGTAAATCGGCATACTTAGAATTCATTTATTTCTCCTTTGGTGAATCTTAATTATAAAAGACACCATAAAATCTATAATTACATTTTATAATAATGTAATTAAAATGTTTTCAAATAGTTTAGATGTTTCTCATCTAACATAAATACTCTGTCTTTTTAATAGAAAAAAAATCGAGATATTATAATATATCTGACTATAAAACTATATACAGAAATTATTGTATTTCCTTACCTTATAATAAAAAAAAACGTAATAAATTTCAATAGGCTATTTATTCTTTTTTAATTTTAGCATGATATTATATAACAAATTTAGTATATTTTGATATATGTCAAATATAATGAATATTAATTTAATATATATACATTCTTTTTATATAAAAAGGTATAATTTTGTTTATTATAGGTAATGATATTTAATTCATTATGCTTTACTATATTATATGAATTTTAGTATTAAGGGGAAAAAATGGTTGAATTAGCAATGCCTGCTGGATCAATTCAATGTGGATTAGTTGCTTTTAGAGATGGCGCTGATGCAATCTATTTAGGATTGCAAAGTTTTTCAGCAAGGAAAAAAGCAAAAAATTTTAGTATTGAAGAATATTCAAAAATATATAAATTTGCAAAAAATAATAATAAAAAAGTTTACATAACATTAAACACTGTTATATATGATGCTCAAATAAAATCTATTATTAAATTATTAAAAGAAATTGAGTTAATCGGTTGTGATGGCTTAATTGTACAAGATTTAGGGCTAGCAAAAATAATTAGAGATTCTTTTACAACCTTAGAACTTCATGGCAGTACACAATTAGCAGTTCATTCAGTTGAAGGAGTGAAGGCTATGAAGAAATTAGGTTTTACTAGAGTTGTCTTATCAAGAGAATTAACAATAAATGAAATTGCTATAATTAGAAAAGAATGTAGAGATATAGAGTTAAAAGTTTTTATACATGGTGCGCTTTGTTATGGGTTCTCTGGTTTATGTATGGCTAGTAGAGTTATTACAGGTAGAAGTGCAAATGCTGGGGTTTGTGCTCAAATATGTAGGTCATGGTTTTCTAATAAAGGTGAAAACGGTTTTTTCTTTTCAATGAAAGATCTAAATGCTGGTGAAATGGCTAAACAATTAAGAGATTTAGATATTGATAGTTTAAAAGTAGAAGGAAGAATGAAATCTCCAGCTTATGTTTCAGCTGTCACAAAATACTATAGAGCAATATTAGATAACAAGCCATATGAGAATTTAATTGAAGATGTTAAAACAACATATTCACGTAGTTATTCAAAAGGTTGGTTAGATGATTATAATAAAGATAAATCAAGATTAATTGATAAAGAGTATCCTTCTCATAAAGGTGTTTTATGTTCAAAAGTAATTGAAATAAGAAAAATTTATGATGATTATTATGCATTAATTAAGCTTAATACTGATATATCACAGCATGATGGATTAATGTTCTTAAATAAGAAGGATCAAGTTCTAAGTGATATTAATTTTAGTGTAAAAACTTTATTAGATAAAAGAAAGAAAGAAGTAAAAAAAGTTAGAAGTGGTGAAATTGCATATTTATTGTTGTCTAAGCGTGAAAAGGATTTAAATGTTGGTGATTCACTATATTTAATAAAAAAACATAATCAAGATGAAAAAATTATAAATGTTGACAGATTCCCTTTATATAAGAATTATTCAAAAGCCTCTTTTATTATAAATAATAATAGTATTAGTATAGTTGCAAAGTTTTCTTTTATAGATGAAGTGTTTTGTAAAAATGATATAAATATTGAAAAAGCAAGAAATAAAATATCTTATAATGAAAAAATATTAAATATTTTTAAACAGTCTAATAATAGTAAGTTTGAAGTAAACGAAATTGATATAATAAATAATTCAGATATTGAAACAGATTCAATTTTTTTACCTTTGTCTGAAATTAAGAAATTAAGAAGAGCTTTTTATACAAAAATTGATAATTTAGTTGAAGAGTTTATTCTAAAAGATTTAAGTGTTAATAATGATATTAAGAAATTTAATTCAATAGAATTGCCAAAAAGAACTTTACTTTATACAAATAAATTACCTTTTTTTCAAGAAATTCCAACTTCAATTGATTCTTTGATAAAACTAAGAGATGATTATTATTTGCCATTACCTCCAGTATTTTTTAATGAGAATGAACAGATTCAACGATTAAAAATTCTAATCGATAAAATAAAAGATTGTGATTTAGTTGATAATTTTTATATTGGATTAAATAACATAGCTCATTTAAATTGGATTAACGATAATGAAATAAAGGTATTTGCAGATATATATTTTTATTTAGCTAATCGGTTTTCAGCTCAAAGTTTTATTGAAAGAGATTTAAATATTGTTGGAGGATATTTGTTTTTTGAAACAATTGTAGGAGATATCAAGGATTGGCCTTTTGTTCCAACTCGAATTGATAGCGATTTTATTCCCCCTTTATTCATTTCTAGAACAAATTTTTCATTTGATTCATTAAATGATAAAAAAAAGGATTATGAATATGATATTAATCAAAGAGATAATGAGTATAGTGTTATTTCAAACAAGGAGTTAACATATTTACTTAAAAAAAACTAGGAGGAAATATTTTTCCTCCTAGAATCTTAGACATTTTTTATACTCTTAATATTTTCTCCATTTGATTATTTAAATAAATATCTCTAGGTATTATTTAAATAATTCTTTAGATTAATATATTGATTATTCTTCTAATAAGCCATAATCCCTTACAAAAGCTTCAGCATTTTGAATTGAACCACCTGCAGCACCTTTAACAATATTGTTAACCATTAGTACAAAGCCTAATTTATTACCTTTTTTCTTTACACGTCCTGTGTATACAACCATACCTCTAGGATCGCCCCAGAATGCATATTTTGGTTGTGGGAAAGTTTGCTCGCTACTATAAACAACAGATTGTTTTGGAGTAGAAGGTAAATCTGTAACAACTTTAAAGTCTTCCCATGCTTTTATAATATCTTCTTCATTTACTCCTTCATCACATTCTAGCCAAACTGTTTCTAAGTGTCCGAACATAACAGGACATCTAACTGTAAATGCATATACTTCTGGATCAATTGATAATATTTTTTTAATTTCTTTTTCAATTTTAGCTTCTTCTCCATTAATGAAAGGAATACAGTTATCTGTAATATCTAATGATGATAATCCAGGATATCCTGCTCCACTAACACTTTGGTATGTGTTTACATGAATAGAATTTATATTAAATTGTCTTAAAGGAGCTAAAGCCATAGCTAATCCTGTTGTAACACAGTTTGCATTTGTTACACAAAATCCTGTATTAGGGTAACCTTGATCTCTAATTAAATCTAATTGTTCTAGATTTGTTTCAGGAATTAAGATTGGAACATTAGAGTCATAGCGCATAGCAGCCGCATTTGAGAAAATATAGAAACCATGTGCACGTAACTGAGGTTCTGCTTCTCTTGCGATATTTGCTGGTAATGCAGAAAATACAATTTGTACTCCAGCTTCTTTCATTGAATCAAAATTAAATTCCTTCATTTCGATATCTTTAATTGAGCTAGGCATTTCTAATGGAAGAATCCAATGGGTTGTTTTTGAATATGTTAATCCTACTCTTGAAGCAGAAGCAGTTGCGTATGCTACATTAAACCAAGGGTGATCAGCTAACATCCACATGAATACCTGACCTACTGCACCAGTTGCGCCAATAACAGCTACATTAATCTTTTTTTCCATATCGTTTCCTTTTCGGGTTTTCCCTGTTTTTTTTATTGATTTTATATAACACTACAGCTTTCTAGTTAAAAAATCAATACATTTTAAAGAAAAATGTTAATAAATTTACAAAATGTTATTATAGGAACAAAAAAGTTTATTATATTAAACAAATTTCGGTCTTAATGATTAGTTATTTATTTTTTTTGATAGTTAAGTAAGTTTTTATTGTTTTATTTATATTATAGTCAAAATATCTTCTTAGTAACTTTTAAATTACTAAATATATAAAAATTTAATCAAATATTTATATATTTAGTAAAATCTCTATGATATTTTTTTGTTTTACATTTTTTTAAGATAATGAACAAAAAAAACTCTACTTTTTTTAAAAAGTAGAGTAAAAACTGAATATAAACAAAGTATCTAAGAAAGTTTTTTTCCTAATTCTACTAATTCTTGAATAATAGAATCATCTGGTTCTAAATTAGAAATAATACCTTCACTAACTAAATTTAAATTATGAGATTTACATATTTCTTGCCAATCTCTCATCCATTGCCCATCTCCCCAATCATATGAGCCAAATAGTGCTATATTTTGATTCTTTAATAAAGGTAATAAATCATTGAAAAAAGGTTCAAACTCATTTTCTTCTAAAACTTCATCTCCCATAGCTGGACATCCTAGAGCAATTGAATCATATTGAGCAATTTCATTCGCATTAGTTTCACTTACTTGGAAAATATTACAATTATCTTTAGCCCCGTTTTTTATAGCATTTGCCATTTTTTCAGTGTTAGATGTCATAGACCAATAGACTATAGCTAATTTCATAAAACCATCTCCTAATATATTAATTGGTATTATACCAATATGAAATTATAGTTAGTAGTTACTAACTAATTAAAGTATATTAATAAAATCCTACACAGTCAATAGGAATAATTTAATTAATTAAAATTGAACAGAGCAAATACTTATCAAAAAAGAAGTTAAAAAATATGGTGACTAAAAATAGTCACCATAAACAGGGAAAAATAATGGAGTAATAAATTTATAACACAGCTATATATTATTTAGGGATAAATTTTTATTATATATATGTTAGCATTATATAACTTATATTGCTATAATAATTAGTCTTTTTATTTTTGTCAAGTCTTTTTATTTTTGAATATTTGCTTTTTTTATTAATAAAATAGTATGAAGATGTTTGCTAGTTTTATCGATTTTATAAATGTATTTTATTTTACCCCATTGATAGCCTTCAAATCTTTTAGATAAAGATCTGTATCTAATATAAAATTCATTATTATCAGGGATGATTCCATTATATGTATGATGAAAAGTTTTATTTTTTTCTTCTAATAATATATTAGCATCTTCGTGGAAGACTACATTATTTAGTAAAAAATCAAAATTGTTATTTTTTGTTGATTCTAAAAAATCTTTATTATTTTTGGGAGAATACATAAAAATTGGTTTATTAGTGAAAGAGTCATATTCTCCTAAAAATTCATAATCTGAAATTATTATTTTAATTAATTCTTGGTGTTTGTTAAATTTTTCTAATAAACTTTTATTATTGTTAATATTTATTATTATGCAAAAAGCTTTTATAGGCATATTATTATTAAATAGAGTATAGCTAGATACTTGATACCATCCAATTTTATTATTTTTTAAATTAAATCTTCCAATCCAATCGTTTTTTTGTTTCTTTAACATATTATTAAAAAACTCTAAAAAACTATTTTTATCATCTTTATAAATTAAATTTTTCTCTATTAAAGAATTTGGAATGTTCTTTACATATTTATTTACAAATTTAATTTGAGAGTTTTCAAAAATATCAGTTTTAAAACTTCTATTTACAAGATCGACTATCAAAAGTTTAGAATCAATATTTGATTGAAAAATTGTCTTACTATCTAATTCATTATTATTTTTATTTAAGTATTCTAAATTTTCAACTAATGAATATAAAATATATTTATTTGATTTATTTTTTTTGCAATTAAGTGTTTCTTTTACCCAAATAACATTTCCATTTTTATCAATTAATCTATATGCTACATATTTTTTAGGCATATTTGTTGTTAATTTTTTATATACAGAGGTTAGATATTCAATATCTTCATTATAAACTAATTTTAGATAATTTTTTTTTGTATATTTTATAATTTCTTTTTGTGAGTAATTTAGCATAGAGCAAAAATTATCACTTAGTTTTTTTATTGTAAAAATATCATCAATGTAATTTTCATGGGATCCTAAATCTGAATAAAGAAATTTGTTATTGGTAGTAGAAAATTTAATACTATTATCTTTTTCTTTATTTTTATATTCGCTTGAATTATCAAATATAGGTTGGATGATTGAATAATATTGAATTTGTGATTTTTCTTTTTGTGTAACAATTGTTGCAATAACATTAATATATATATTTTTTATATTAATTCTAAATTTATAATTATAAGGTATATTTATACCTTTGTTATTATTTAATTGATGTTTAAATAAAGCTAAATCTTCACTATGAATATAATCAAATAGATTTGTATTTATTATATTATTTGCTTGTTGGTTTTCTAAATTGAAAATAGAAATAAATTGTTTATTAACAGATGAAATAGAAATATAATTTTTATTTTCATGTTTGGCTATTAATAAACCGCCTTTTGCATGTTGAGAAAAGGATGTTGAGTTTATTTTTGGTGTTATAGGGTAATCAAATTTTAATGATGCAATACTTGGTTTATTGTTTTCAAATACAACTGTTGCAAATAAATCAACTTTTAAGTTAATTTCTTTTTTATTATTTATTAAATTATAATTATATTGGATATTATAAACATTGTCAGAAATTTGAAAACTTTGTTCAACGAGAGATTGTATCTTAAATTTGGATGGGATTATTGATAGATCTAAAGAAAAAATAGCTTTTAATTCATCTAAATTAGATAATTCAGACATTTTATTAGGGCCACTCCAGACAACTTTATTAGTTAAATATTTAAAAGATTTATCAATATTTCTTTCTTTATAAAATGCATTACAAAACTCTTTTACTATTAATAGTGCATATTCTTGTTTATTTGTCATAGTATACTCAAAAATTTTTTTTAATTTTAACATGCAAAAAATCAATAAACAAGAGGATGTCATATTTTATATCTTAAAGGTGATAATGTTACATACATATATTCAATATATTTGTTATTTTTTTATCGAAATTAAATATTGGAGAAAAATATGTCAATAGAAATTAATAAAAATAGATGTCCACAGAATCATCCTTGTCCTGTTACAAGAGTATGTCCTACTAATGCAATTAAACAAAATGGATTTAGTGCCCCATATATCGATAAGAGTAAATGTATTGATTGTGGTCGATGTTTGAGGTTTTGTGCTTTTGGAGCTTTTTCAAGAGGTTAATTTTTTTATTTATGTCAATCTAAAATCATGGTAGTATGTATATATGGAAAAAAAAGATATAATTGAAAGATTGCAAGAGCTTTATATTTATGATTTGTACGGATTTAAGAGAGAACTAAAAGCATTATCAATGATTTTATTGCTTGATGAAAAGATAAATTGTGTTGCTACTGCAATTATAGAGGGTAAAAGAAGATTTGTTTGTGTAACTGATTATAGAGTAATAATATTATTTACTCCAATTGTTGGTATACCTGAAAATACTGTAGTTTTGAGAAAAGCAATAGTTGATTATTCTGCTGAAAAAAAATTCTTTAAATCAGGTTTTTCTTTTTCAACAAAAGATATGAATTTTAAATTTAGAAATACACAAAAAAGAATTATTGATTTATTTCTTTGGTCAATGGAACAACCAATAAAAGAATATGAGAATTAAAAAAAAAGATTAGTTATTATTTACAATTAAATTTTTGTAATTATTATTTTTTAGTAGATATAAAATGTAGATTTTTAGGAATAAGTTAATATCAAATAAATTTAAAAAAATAAACCTCCAAAGTAGTTTCAATAATTATTGAGTTTACTTTAGAGGTTTCCTTGTATAAAGGATTATTTAGTTTGTTATATGTTATTATTTAATAATAGCATCTTTTTCTAACATACCAAGTTTTTTAGCAACGAATGAAGTACAAGTTAAATCGCCAAATACGTTAAGAGCTGTTCTTCCCATATCTAGTATAGCATCGATACCTAAAATTAATGCATATGCACCAGCAATTGCTGTACCAGGTTCGATAGGCATACCAACTTGTTGCATTACCATAGCTAACATAATAGCACCAGCACCAGGAACACCTGCAGTACCAATAGAAGCTAGAGTAGCTGTAAGAACAATAAGTCCAAGATCGCCAGCACCAAATAGGCCATGACCAACAGATAGTGCGATAAATATTGAACAAACACCTTGATAAATAGCTGTACCATCCATATTAATTGTAGCACCTAAAGGAAGTGAGAAAGAATAAACTTCTTTTTTAACTCCTAATTCTTTAGCAGCTTCAATAGTTACAGGCAATGTTCCACTTGATGAACGAGTTACAAAAGCAGTAACAAATGGATTTCTTGCAGATTTCCAGAATGTTGATAATTTTATTTTTCCCATTCTTAAAATACTTGAGTATACTAATAAGATATGAGCTAAATAACCTAAGAAACAAGCTACTGTAACGATAGCTAGAGAACCAGCAACAGAAGCACCTTGTTTTGCAAAAACTCCACAAATTAAGGCGAATACCCCAATTGGTGCATATTGCATGATACCTTTTACCATTCTCATCATTATTTCTGCAAAGCCATCAAAGAAATCAAACATTACATTTCCAACTTTGTTTAATCTTTCATCTTTAGAAACTTTTAAGTATGAAAGACTGATACCAAAGATAATTGCAAAGAATATGATTTGAAGAATAGCACCTGAGCTTAAGGCTGAGAAAATATTTTTTGGAATAATACCAGATAGGGTATTCCAAACAGATACTTCAGCAGTTTTTCCAGCAGCTTCAGCAGCCATTGTTGCAGCGATTTGAGCGTTAGGTCTAAAGATAAATCCCATTAATAAACCAATTGCAACTGCAACAGCAGAAGTTAATAAATAAACTCCAACTACTCTTAAACCAACTTTACCTAAGTTAGCAGGAGAAACCGAAGCAGATCCTACTACTAATGTAGAAAATACTATTGGGACTAATATCATTTTTAAAAGTCTAACAAAAATATCACCAAGCATTTGTAGCCAACCAGGAATTTGAGTAATTCCACTAGTGGCGAGAATGATACCAACTACTGCACCTAATACTAAACCAATTAAGATTCTGTACAATAAATTGAAATTAAAATACCAACCGAATAACCTGTTCTTGTTAACAGGAGCATCTTTTGCCATAAAAAACCTCCATTAATTGTTAATTACTAACAAATTAATATTAACATAAATTTCATATTTTGCAATTTTTTTATTTATTTTACTTAACATTATTTGTCTTTTATCACTTGAATTATTTGATGCAACCCCCCTCTTCTTTTTTTATAGGTCAATTGGTTGCAATAAATATTGCAAAAGATATAGTTGCAATTACTAGTGCAATAAAGTTTTTAAATTTTTTTATTATTTTAATCTTGTAGGTTTTTGTGGTTAATAAAAGGACTATTACAATGAGAACATTCTCTAGGTATTTCTGTAGTAGTTTTACCATGAATTGTATTAATAAAATATTCAGTATCGAATTTATTTTTTTGGGAAATTCTTGATTCTTTTGTAACTATGAATTGGGGTAATTCAAGAAATGTATTAGCAAAAAGGCTCATTGGGTACTTCCTTTATTGTTTTGGTTTGGTTACTTATACAATAACAGAGAATGTACCCATTTTCTATTTTTAATTATTCTATATATTTTTATTATTTAAATAGCTTGCTAATGTCTCCACTATTTTTTCCTATGAACCTAATATTATATTTTAAAAGCAAAAAAAAACCTTACCAAAAAGGTAAGGTTTAATATTCGAGAGCGACGGGGATCGAACCCGCGATCTTCGGCGTGACAGGCCGACGCGATAACCATCTTCGCTACGCCCCCAAATGACAAGAGTTAAAGTATAGAATTTATTATATATTGTCAATAGGAAAATGAAATATTTAGTTTTATTTCTTGAAACTTAATAATCGAAGTGCATTAAGTATTGCAAGAAAAGTTACTCCTACATCTGCAAATACAGCAGCCCACATATTAGCTAATCCTAAAGCTCCTAAAAGCATGATTATAAATTTTATTCCAATAGCAAAAAAGGCATTTTGTTTTACAATTTTCAAACTTTTTTTTGCTAGTTTTATTACTGAAGATAAATTACTAAGCTCTTCTCCCATTATTACTACATCACTAGCTTCAATTGCAGCATCACTTCCCATTGCTCCCATTGAAATTCCAACGTCACTAATTGCAAGTGCAGGGGAGTCATTGATTCCATCTCCCACAAATGCTACTGCTTTATTATTATCAGATGCAATTATTTTCTCTAATTCTGTAACTTTATCTTGAGGTAATAAGTTATATTTAAAATTATCTATGTTCAATTCTTTTGCTATTTTATGAGCATTTTCTTTATTGTCTCCACTAAAGATATATATATTTTTGATATTATTTTTTCTTAGATCATTAATTGATTGTTTACTATGTTTTTTTAATTTATCTCCAATGGATATTAAGCCTTTGTAAGAATTATCAATTGCTATATAAACATAAGTATCACTTTTTTCTAAATCATTATAAGTGTTTATTTTGATATTATTTTCTAATAATAATTCTTTTTTTCCAACTAAAAGTTTTTTATTGTTTACTATTGCAGATATTCCTTTGCCGGCAATTTCTATAATATCTGATGCAATATAGTCTTTTTCTGTTGTTTTTATTTTTTTATATTCTTCAACTAGTACTTTTGCAATTGGATGATTAGATAATTTTTCTACACTGTTTAAATAATTGAATAATTCTGCTTTTTCAATATTATTTAATTTGATAGCATTTATATTAAATTTTCCTTTTGTTAATGTTCCTGTTTTATCAAAAACGATTGTATCTATTTGAGCAAGTTTTTCTAAATAAATACTACCTTTTACTAATATACCTTTTTTTGAGATAGCACCGATTCCACTAAAATAGGATAACGGGATTGATACAACAAATGCACAAGGACAAGATACCACTAAAAACATTAGAGCTCTATATATCCAAGTTGAATATGGTACATTAGTAATAAATAGAGGAGGAATTGTTGCTAGAAGAAGGGCGGAATAAACTACAAATGGAGTATAATACTTTGCAAATTTTTTTATAAAAACTTCATTTTTAGATTTTTTTTCACTTGCAGATTCTACAAGATGTAATATTTTTGATATAGTTGAATTATTATATGATTTTGTAACTTTAATTTTTATAGGGGATGTTAAGTTTAAACTTCCGCTTAAAACTAATGAGTGTTTTTTTACATCTTTAGGTAGAGATTCTCCACTAAGGGGTGAAACATCTAAAGCTGAATTTCCATCAATTATTATTCCATCTAATGGTATTCTCTCACCTACTTTTACAAGTATTATGTCATTGATTTTGATTTCTTTAGGATTAATATCATGTATTTTATCCGCATCAACTTTGTGAGCAATATCACTTTTTAAACTTAATAAACTTTTTATAGATCTTTTTGATTTAGTAATTGCATATTGTTCAAAAGTTTCTCCAATTTGAAAAAATAATATTACTGCAACACCTTCAGAAGAACTCCCAATCATGAATGCACCTATAGAAGCTATAGACATTAAAAAGGTTTCATCTAAGAAATCTCCAGTTTTTATATTTTTTAAAGCTTTTAAAATAATATCATATCCAATAATTACATATGATAATAACATAATATATAATTTATATTTTTTTAAAAAAGTAATAGCTATTATAAATAATAATAATGAAATAATTATTCTTTTAATTTTATAGGTCATAAATGGTTTCCTTATATGAATAGATATTCATATGTTAGTTATATTTTTCACTCTCTCTTCTTTTGTAGAGAGTATGGTAGAAATATATATGAAAATTCATTCATATGTCAATATACTATTCACTTATTTTATGACTAATATGTTCAATTGCAATTGAAATTATATCTTCAACATGTTCATCATCAAAAGAATAAAATACATTTTTCCCATGTTTTTTTGATTTTACTACTTTTGCATTTTTTAGTATTTTAAGTTGATGTGAAATAGCTGATTGTTCCATTTGTAATTGAGTTGTCAAATCATTTACACATAATGGACCATTTGTTAGTGCAAGTATAATCTTCATCCTTGTTGAATCGCCTAATACTTTAAAAAATAAACAACAAGAATCAAAATTTGATTTTATTAATTTTTTTTCTATCATAATCAATGTTTTCCCTTATTAATTTAATTGTACAACTAAAAAATATTAACTGTAAAGTATTTATAGTTTGCACAATTAAATTAATTATTTGTTCTATTTGTTTATTTAATTTGACCCTATAAATTATTGTTGTTAAACTAAGGTTAATATTATTGAATAATATATTGGTATTACACCAATATATTTTTTAGGAGCATTTTATATGAAACCAACATTAGTTGTATTAGCAGCAGGAATGGGATCCCGTTATGGTGGGGTAAAACAAATAGATTCTGTAGGTAAAAATGGAGAAACTTTATTAGATTATGGAGTTTATGATGCACTTAAAGCTGGATTTAAGAAAGTTGTATTTATTATAAGAAAAGATATTGAAAAAGATTTTAAAGAAAGATTATTTGATAGAATTAGTAGAAATATGGAAGCTGAATTTGTTTTTCAATCAATGGATTCTTTATTAAGTAAAAAGCAGATTGAATTAAGTAAAAATCGTGTAAAACCTTGGGGAACTATCCATGCTGTTTTATGTGCAAAAGAAGTGATTAATGAACCATTTTGTGTTATAAATAGTGATGATTATTATGGACGAGAAGCTTTTGAAATAATGGCTAAACATTTATCAACATTAGATGAAAATAGCACAGAACATGCTTTAGTTGGATATGTATTGAGAAATACAATGAGTAAATCAGGAAGTGTTTCTAGAGCTGTTTGTACAATAAAAGATGATTATTTAGTAAGTATGAAAGAAAATACTAAGATTGAATTTGTTGAAAACAAAATAATAAGTCATATTGATAATAAAGCTGTTGAAATGAGCGGGGATGAATGGGTTTCGATGAACTTCTTTGGTTTTGCTCCATCAGCTTTAGTTTCTTTTGAAAAATATTGGAATGAATTCATTGAAAAAAATATTTCAAGTGAAAAAGTTGAATGCTACTTGCCTGAAGGTGCTAGTGAGATTGTTAAAACTAACCAAGGTAAATTAAAATTTTATACTACAAATGAAAAATGGTTTGGAATGACATATAGTGAAGATAGAGATAATGTAAAAAAAGAATTAGCAAGAAAAACTGAAGAAGGATATTATCCTCCAATACTATGGGAAAAGTAAAATTGAGAAATAACTATCAATAAAAGGTTTTTTAATATTAATATAGCAAATGGCCAGAAATAATTTTTTATTAAATCTGGCTTAGCTATAATATAAACTTTATAAAAATATTAATAAAATATTTTTATTATAAATGTTTTGATTTCCAAGCAGCGGTAGCAATTGGAGTAAAGCCTTCTCCCATTACTTGATATGCGTCATGAACAATAACAAAAGCATCTTTATCTATAAGATGTATATGATTTATAAATTTACCAATTTTATTATTTGAAATTACTGTCATAATTACTGGTTTTTCTTGATTTGAATATAATCCTTTGCCTTCTAAAATTGTTCCACTATGATCCATATCTTCTAAAATAACTTTTTTAATTTCTTCTCTCTTATTAGATATAATGTATAAAGTTTTTGAACTATAACTTCCTAGTCCTAATAATATTTTATCAATACCTACACTAGTTATATAAATTGTAATAATCGCATACATAGCAGCTTCTATTCCGAATATAAAAGTACTAAAACCTACAATAAGAGCATCAATTATAAACATTGCATTTCCGAGAGAAAAGAATGTAAATTTATTAATCATTTGGGCAAGAATGTCGGTTCCCCCAGTGTTTGCTCCACTTTTCATAACAAATCCAAGGCCTGCGCCAAATAATATGCCTCCAAAAATTGCAGATAAAAGATAAGCAATATGGAAATCATAATTAATTATGCCTTCAACCCCAAAAATTTCTGTTTGTATAATAGTAAAACCGGAATATAAAATTGTTCCTAATAAAGATTTAAGTCCATATTCTTTTCCAAAAATAAATAATCCTAAGAAAAAAAGAGGTATACTTAATAATAAAATGCTTAATCCTAAATTTATGTTTAAAGTATGAAATAGAATAACAGCTATACCAGTAACTCCACCATTTGCAATCTGTGCCGGATTGGCAAATAAAACAGCTCCAAGAGCTGTTAAAAAAGTACCTACTATTATATAAAAATATTCAATTATTTTATATCTGATTAAATTATTTTCCATAAAGATTTCCTTTTTATACTTTTTGAGGGATTTCTATATTTTTTTCTTTCATCATTTTAATAAGAGGATCAATATCATTTGCAATAGAAAGTGAATCTAATATGTTTTTTTTCATAAATCCTTTTAGATAAGCATTTTGAAGAAAATTATATAATGGTGTATAAAAGTCATTTATGTTTAATAATCCAACAGGCTTGTTATGTATATTTAATTGTAACCAAGTATAAGATTCAAAGAATTCTTCAAAAGTTCCAATCCCTCCGGGCATTGCAATAAAGGCATCACTTCTTTTATACATTTCTTTTTTTCTTTCATGCATATCTTCTGTAATTATTCTTTCTGTTTCAACTTTTTTATTGCAAACTTGTGGTAAATTTAATCTTTTTGGTAATATGCCAACAACTTGTGATCCCATCTCTGATGCAGTTGAAGCTACCATTCCCATTAAACCAATATTTCCACCGCCATATATTAATGTCATATTATTATTAGCAATAAATTTGCCAACATTAACTGCAGCTTCACTATATAATTTATCATTACCTTTTGAAGAGCCACAAAAAACAGCTAAATTTTTTATTTTATTCATATTTGTAAGATACAACATTCCATATTGATATTGCAAGCGAGTATACTTTTTTAATATTTTAAAAAAAACATATTATATTTTTGTAATTTATTTAATAAAAAAAATTTCCTTAATTAAATAA
>CAZPTG010000022.1:0-16055 GCA_964589355.1 uncultured Spirochaetaceae bacterium | reverse complement strand
CCTCTGGGTGTCCTACATGTAATCCAGCTCCTGAAGGATATGGAAACATGTCCAATACGTATTTGCGTCTATCTTTTTTTATAGACTCATCTTCACTAACAGCAAAAGTTTGGTTTTCTTCCCAATATTTTTGCCATTTTTTTTCTATTTTGTTAAAAGGATAATTACTCATGAATCCAATAATACATTTGCTTATTAGTTGCGTCAATAATACTTGTATTTTTGATACAACTTTTTAAAGATATAATAAAAAAAAGTCTTTATTTATTCAAAATCCTCTTTAATTCTAGTGAATCTGATTTCTTCAATTTTTCTTTTATTCATTTTTTTAATTTTATAAATACCAAAAGCATCACTTATAGAATCTTTTTCTTTGGGAATATCTCCAGTAATACTCATTAAATAGGCTGCAATTGTTCCTTCTTTTTCTGCGTCTATATAATCAATATCCATTTTATCACAAAAATAATTAAAGGGAGTTTCCCCTTGCACGATATATAAATCGTTTATCCCTTTTACTTCTGTAATCATTTCACCTTCACTAATTTCATGTTCATCATAGATTTCTCCAATGATTTGTTCTACAACATCTTCCATTGTAATAATTCCAGCAAAACCACCATATTCGTCTAAAACAATAGCTAATTGTAGTTTTCTTTTTTTGAAAAGAAAGAAAATATAATCAACATGCTTTGTTTCTAAAATAAAAATAGGTTTTCGTTTTAAAGATGATAAAGCTTTATCAACATTGTTGTTAATTTGTGCTTTTAAAATATCTCTAACAAGAACTATTCCAACAATGTTTTCTTTTTTTTCTTTATAAACAGGAATTCTAGAAAATCCAGAATTAACAATATCATAAAAAACATCACTGATTAATAAATCTTCATTTAATGTAAAGACATCTTTTCTGTGTGTCATTATTGTTTTGATAGGATTGTTTGAAAAATGTAACACTTTTTGTAATAAGTCTGATTCATATTGATTTACCACTCCAAAATCTTCTGCAGCATTAACAACATGTAATATTCCCTCAACAGTTAACTTTTTGTTATTTTCTTTATTAAAAATGTTATCTATTAGATTTCCAAATGTTTTAATAAAATAGACTAAAGGGAATAATATTTTAGATAAAAAATAAATAGGATAACTCATAGATCTTGCTATTAATTTTGCATTACTTATTGCTAATTGTTTAGGAGTAACTTCTCCAAAAATTAAAATAACTAAGGTTAAGATACCTGTTCCATAAGCTATTAGATTTTGACCTAAATATTTTATACAAAAAGTAGTAACAAGAGAAGAAACACTAATATTTACAACATTATTACCAATTAAGATTGTAGTTAATAATGAATCTTTTTTATTTGTTAATTTTGCAGCTAGGCGTTCTCTTTTTTTTCTAGATTTTTCTAGTTCTTTTATTTGAATTAAAGAGAGAGCTGTATATGCTGTTTCTGTTGAAGAAAAAACTCCACTTAAGATAATTAGAATAATTATGATTATTAAATCACTAACCATAATATCTAACCTTTATTGAAAATAATATTCTCGGATTTCCATCCTCATCATTTGATTTACTCATATAAAAAATATAAAAGAAAAATTGAAAGCAAGCAAGTAAATTTGTAAATTTTTAATAATTTAATATAACCATTGACAAAGATAAGGCAATAAGAGCTATAGAATAGGTTATCATAATATGAGACTCATTATATTTTTTTATATTTGAGCATGTGTTTTTTGCAATAAAACTATCACTAAGTGTAAAAATGGATGTAGCAAATATCAATAATATATTATATGTTGTAGTACTAAAAGCAATAAAAATTGCCATAAATAAAGAATATATTCTCATAGGTGTTTTTAATTTTTTTGCTGATTTTGTTAGTCTAAACATTTGAATTTCTGGATAGAGCAGGATAATAAATGCTACAATGAGAGTTAAATATGATTTATTAAATAGATTAAAAATAAAAATAAATACTATATGACCGAGTAAGAAACTTGATAAACCTAACGTAAATAGTAATTTTTTTTTGCTTAATAATAATATATCTCCAACTAAATAGAATGTAAAAGCTATAATTATTAATGATTTAATATTTTGATTAAAATTAGTATTTATTAAAATATTTAATAATGCTAAGGGGGCAAGAGTTATTTTAGATAAAGCTATTATTTTAGAGTTTTCTTTTCTACAAGCGTTTATATTTATATAACTCATATAGATAAATAATAATAGGAAAGTTGGATTCATACTAAAATATTATTACACACTTGGTTAAAAATCAAATTAAAATAATGGAATTAATTTTTAAAAAAATATTATGATAAAGCTGCAAAACATGAGATATTTGAAAAAGGATTGAAATATTGTATAATAACATCGATATGGAAAAAAATAATAATAATAGTAATAAATATACAGAAGATCAAATAAAAAGTTTAACTTCATTAGAACATATTAGAACAAGAAGTGGAATGTATATCGGTCGTTTAGGAAATGGAAGCAATCAAAATGACGGAATATATATTTTATTTAAAGAAACAATAGATAATAGCGTTGATGAATTTAATGAGAAATGTGGAAATAGGATAGAGATTACTTTAAATGAGTCTCTTGTAACTGTTAGAGATTTCGGTAGAGGAATTCCTCTAGGGAAAGTTATAGATTGTGTTTCAAAGATTAATACAGGTGCAAAATACACAAATGAAGTATTTCATAGATCTGTTGGTTTAAATGGTGTTGGAACAAAAGCTGTAAATGCATTATCATCATATTTTAAAGTTGTTAGTTTTAGAGAAGGCAAATATGTTAGTGCGTCTTTTTCTAAAGGAAAACTTTTAGAAAAGAATAAAGGCACTGATAAATCACAAATGGATGGAACTTTAATTGAGTTTGTTCCTGATGAAGAAATTTTTAAAAATTATAAATTTGATGAAAATTATATTGATGCTAGGCTTTGGAATTATGCTTATCTAAACCCAGGTTTAAGTTTAATATATAATGGTAAAAAATATAAAAGTACAAAAGGCTTACTTGATTTATTAGAAAAAGAGGTAGATGGAGATGAAATATATTCCTTAATTCACTATAGAGGTGAATTTTTGGAATTTGCAATAACCCATATTTCAAACAGTTATGGAGAAAATTATTTTTCATATGTAAATGGCCAAAACACTGTTGATGGAGGAACTCATTTATCCGCATTTAAAGAAGGGTTTTTAAAGGCAGTAAATGAACACTTTAAAAAAAGTTGGTCAGCTCAAGATGTTCGAGAGGGTATTTTGGGTGCTATTTCAGTTAAAATAGATAATCCTATTTTTGAAAGTCAAACAAAAAATAAGTTAGGAAATACTGAAATAAGAGGCTGGATAGTTCAAGAAGTTAAAGATGGTGTTATTGATTATTTGTTAAAAAATACTGAAGAAGCAAATAAAATTTCTAATAAAATAACTCATAATGAAAAACTTAGAAAAGAATTAAATGATGTTAGAAAAAGCTCAAGAAGTTCAGCTAAAAGAGTTGCACTAAATATACCAAAATTAAAAGATTGTAAATATCATTTAAATCAAAGTAAATCTCATATTGAAGAATGTGAAAATTCTATGATTTTTTTGACAGAAGGTGATTCAGCTTCTGGTTCTATTACAAAATGTAGAGATGTTAAAACACAAGCAGTTTTTTCTCTTAGAGGTAAAATTGTAAATGTTTTTAATAAAAATAAGTCTGAGATATATAAAAATGCAGAATTGTACAATATTATGAAAGCTTTAGGGATTGAAGATGGGATTGAAAATTTACGATATTCTAAAGTAATTATTGCAACTGATGCTGATACAGATGGATTCCATATTCGAAATTTATTAATGACGTATTTTTTAACATATTTTGAAGAACTTGTTTTATCAAATAGATTATATATTTTAGAAACTCCTTTATTTAGAGTAAGAAACAAAAAAAATACGGCATATTGCTATTCTATACCAGAAAGAGATTATTTAGTTTCGCAAATGAAAGGTGCAGAAATAACTAGATTTAAAGGTTTGGGAGAAATAGATCCTAAAGAATTTGGAATGTTCATTGGGGAGGATATGCGATTAGACCCAATCAGTGTAAATTCTTTATCTGAAATATCTAAATTATTGAGATTTTATCAAGGAGATAATACTCCAGATAGAAGAGATTTTATAATGGAGAATTTAATTTAATGGCGCAAGTTGATAAAATATTTAGAAAAAATTTTTTAGAATATGCTTCTTATGTAATAAAAGATAGAGCTATTGCTTCTTTAGAAGATGGTTTTAAACCAGTACAAAGGAGAATTATTCATTCATTATTTGAAATGGATGATGGAAAATTTCATAAAGTAGCAAATGTTGTTGGCTGGGCTATGAGATATCATCCTCATGGTGATTCTTCAATTTATGAAGCTTTAGTTAATATGGCCAATAATGATTTATTAATAGAAAAACAAGGTAACTTTGGTAATACTTTAACAGGAGATAAGGCAGCAGCTTCAAGATATATAGAATGTAGAATTTTACCTTTTGCTAAAAAAGTTTTATATAATCCAGAATTAACACAATTTGTTGATTCTTATGATGGGCGAAATAAAGAGCCACTTTTCTTTTTATCAAAACTTCCCTTGGTTGTTATTCAAGGTGTAAATGGTATTGCCGTTGGGATGTCTACAACTATTTTTTCTCATAATGTTGATGAAGTGATGGATGCCATGATTAGTGAATTAAGAGGTGAAGATTTTTCTCTTTTACCTGATTTTTCATGTGGTGGTTTTGTTGATGTCTCTAATTATGATGATGGAAAAGGAAGTATTATTGTAAGAGCAAAATTAGATACTTCTGATTCAAAAAAAATAATAATAAAAGAACTCCCTTTTGGAATAACAAGTGAAAGATTGATAGCTTCTGTTGATGATGCAGCAAAGAAAGGCAAATTAAAAGTTGCATCTATTAACGATTATACATCTGAAGAGGTTAATATAGAAATAAATTTATCTAGAGGAACTTATACAGAAGATGTGGTCAAATTGTTATATGCTTATACAGAATGTGAGAGAAAAATATCATGTAATTCTTTAGTAATAAAAGAAAATATTCCAACAATTATGGGTATAAGTGAAATTGTTAAATTTCATGCTAATAATTTAGTAAAAATTTTAAAAACAGAATTGGAATTAGAAAAATCAAAATTTGAAGATAAATTACATCTTAGAACATTAGAAAGAATTTTTGTTGAAGAGCGAATTTATAAAAAAATAGAACAAAAGAAAAGTTCTAAATCTATATATAAAGCTGTTTTTAAGGGGTTTGAACCTTTTAAAGATCAATTGTTTAAAACTTTATGTGACGATGATGTAGATAGGTTATTAAAAATACCAATTCGAAGAATTAGTTTATTTGATATTGAAAAAAATAAAAATGATATTAAAAGTTTACTTTTATCTATCGAAGCAATTGATAAAAAATTAAACAACTTGATTTCATATTCAATTGAATATATTAATGATTTAAGAGAATTAGTTGATAAAGATAAAAGAAAAAGAAAAACAACTATAAAAAACATTGAAATTGTTAGGGAAAAAGAAGTTGCTCAAAGAGATAAAGAGTTAAAATATGATTCTTCAACAGGTTATTTAGGTTATACAATAAGAACTGGTAAAAATGTATTAAGTGTTAGCGTTTTTGACAGAGTTTTAATAATTATGAAAGATGGTACATATAGAATTATAGTAAACCCTGAAAAAGAATATATAGGAAAAGGATTGTTATATATTGGATATGGAGATAAAAAAGAGTTAGAAAATGTAGTTTTTTCTATGATTTTTCAACAAAAAACATATAAGTATCTCTTTATTAAACGTTTTCAAATAAAATCCGCTCAATTAAATAAGGTATATCCTTTACTTCCTGATGAAAAAGGTTATAAAGTTATAAAGTTAACAACTTATGAAAATGCAGAAATATATGTTGTTTATAAACCAAAGCCAGGATTAAGAATTAAAGAAGAAAGTTTTTATTTAAATGATTTTTTAATTAAGGGTAGTAAGACTAAAGGTGTCCGATTAACCGTAAAAGAAGTTTCATCACTAAAGATGAGACAAGTTAAAGAAATTCAAAAAGAAAAAACTCTTTTTGATTAAAGGAAAAAATGGAAAATATAAAAGATAGGATTTTGTATGAAGATAATCATTTAATAATTATTAATAAAAATCCAACTGAATTAGTTCAAAGTGATATTACTAATGATGAAACATTAGCTGATAAAGTCAAAGATTATTTAAAAAAAACATATAATAAAAAAGGGAATGTTTATTTAGGGATTCCTCATAGATTAGATAGACCTACTAGTGGGATAGTTATATATACAAAAACAGATAAAGCTTTAAAAAGAATGTGTAATTCTTTTAGAGATAATGAGGTTAAAAAGAAATATTGGGCTATTGTAGATAATCCTCCATTTAAAGAAGAAGATACTATTTCTCATTATTTGACAAGAGATTCTAAAAAAAACAAAAGTTTTGCATCTCTTGTAAAAAAGAAAAAAGCAAAAGAAGCAAAATTGACATATAAATTAATTGGTGCTTCAAAAAGTTTTTATTTATTAGATATTGATTTACATACAGGTAGGCATCATCAAATTAGAGCACAATTAGCTACTTTGAATGTACATATAAAAGGTGATTTAAAATATGGATTCCCTCGTTCAAATAAGGATGGTGGAATATCTCTTCATGCAAGAGAAGTTGAATTTATTCATCCTGTAAAAAAAGAAAAAATCAAAATAATCGCAAACCCACCTAAAGATGTTGTTTGGGATTATTTTGTTAAGGCTTTAAAATGATTATTCATTTGAAAGTTTAATTATTCCTTTACTTTTTAATCCATTTATTTTTACGATAAATGGATTTTTACTTTGATAATGGGTAAAATATTTTCCTTTTTCAACGATATCTAATTTATTTATCATATCACTATTTAAAATTCCATCATTGAAAGCTGGATTAATTGTCATATATCTTGTTCCAAGTAAAGTTAAATTTTGGAAAAAATGAGTTCCTTGGCTTGGTTCAACTTGGAAAGATTTTAATCCTGTCTCAACAATAACTTTTGCATTAGAGATTTGAGACCAACTCGCTGGTATTCCCAACCAGGGATCACTAGATCCTAATCTTCCTGCAACTATTAATATATATTGATTATTACTATTTTCAAATTTAGCATTAAATTTTTCAATTTCTTCAGGCATGTTTATCATATTAGAAGCTTTAAATGATTCTAGATTTATCATTATAAAATCATAAATGTTGTCAATTTTACCATTGCCCATAACTGAATTTGAACTAACAATAGCTTGATTTTCATCTTCTTTTGTAACAGAAACATCACTTTCTTCGTTTCCTTCTGCAATTGGTCTAATTTGAAGTAGACTGAATTCAGGTTTTTTTGGAGCTTTTTTATTTAAATTTATTGCAAATTCTATTTCAACTGGAGTGCTCATTGCGTTTTTACCTAGTTGAAGAATATCATAAACTATTGAAGCTAAAGGGAAAATATCATACTTTAATATGCCGTTAAAAGTTATTATTTTTTCTCCTTTTGCTCTAGTGCTTTCGCTAAGCATTCCTGTTTTTATATCAAAAGTACTAGCACAGCCTTTTAAACTTTGAGGATATTTTTCGGCTTCTTCAATATTTAAGAGAGTTAAATTATCTAAATCTTCAAAAGGATTAAAAGGTTTATCTAAATTAAGAGCATAAAATTGAGTTTGACTGCTGTATTGGTTTTTGCCTAAAAAATGAACAGGCCTTTTTGGGTTTTTAGGGGAAAATCTAAAAACACTACCATTATCTACAACACTTTTTCCAAAACCAAAGCTTATATTTGCAACACCATCATTGATATCTTCACCAGCAATAGGATAATAATTGAGAGATCTTGCCACACCACTAATATTGGGATACCAATAATTACCATGTTTTGATCCAATAACTTGTTGTAAAACTACAGCCATTTTTTCTTCTTCAATCATATGTTCTGTTGCTTTTAAATATTCTTTAGCAGCATGGAAATAGGTTGAAGCCCAAACTGTTTTGATAGCAAGTTCCAATTCTTTTAATCTTGTTTCATCATCTCCATTGTTTCTAATCATACAAGTTTCATAAACTCCAGCAAAAGGTTGGAAATGTGAATCTTCTAATAATGAAGAGGATCTAATTGAAATAGGTTGTTTAATAACATAGATTATTTGTTCTAAATCTTCTCTCAAGCTTTCTTGAATAGGGCTTTCAATAAAGGCTTGGAGCATTTCTTTATCATCAATGCTTTTAATTATTGTTTTTCTTAAATTGTTTTGTGTAATAAATTCATTGAAACTTTGAGTTGAAATTACTACAGTTTTAGGGATTGAAAGATAAATATCAGGATATTTTTCTAAAATCTTACTAGCTCTTAATTCCATATCAATAAAAGCTAAACCTCTTCCTTTTCCTCCTAGAGACCCCTCTCCAATTCTACTAAAGAATAAAGTTTCATCATAATTTTCTTTTGAAAATTGGGCAAGAACACCTTTTGTTCTTTCTGCTCTATATTCTTTTATAACTTTAACTATTTTTTGCCTTGTTTCTTCTTCTTTTCCTTCTATTATATTTATTGGTTTAATACGTGATGCTGCTATGTATAGACTTTGAGCTCTAAGCCAACGAGAAAAATCATCTCTATTTGCATGATAGATAAAACAATTTAATGGTATTGCAGCAATTGCATGTTGTAATTGACGCATTGTTTTTGCTTGAGTTATAGTTTCACTTGTATCAGGATTTTTGAACATAAAAGGACCAAAGCCATAATTAGCTGTTACATAATCTTCTAAAGCAAAGAGAAGATTATCTGCTTTTTTCCATAAAAATTGAGCTCCTATATCGTTAGCAACTTTTTTATTTTCTTTATTCATACTTTGAATTAAAAAAGGAAGTCTTGGTTGTTCAGATCTAACTGCTTCACATAATTCTAATCCTGCAAATTTATCTTCCTTTTGATCTTTTTCATAAGACATATCAGAAATGATTCCCAAAATGTTGTTTTTATAATTATGATATAAATCAAGGGCTTCTTCATATGTTTTTGCAAGTAATATTTTAGGACGTCCTCTCATTCTGATTATTTTACCCCAAGAATTTAATCCTTCTAAAATAGAGGATCTATTTTGGGTAATAAGGCTTTTGTATAATATAGGTAAAAAAGAAGAATAAAAACGAACTGAGTTCTCTACTAATATAATAACTTGAATATCAGCTTCTTTTGTATCATGATCTATGTTCATTCTATCTTCAGCTAATTTTATCATAGCCAAAAAAATCATTGGATTGCCTTGATAGTAAAAGAAATTATTAATAGAGGGAATCTTTTTCTTTTTTATTTGTTTGTTTCTTTTATGAACAGGAGATGGAGATAGTACTACAATTGGCATGTAAGGATATATATCTTTTATTTCATCAGCAAGTTCTTCTACATGCTCATTTCCAAGATCTAACATGGAAATAACTAATTCAAATTTGCGAGAAGAAGAGCTTAGAGTCTCAAGCGCTTCTTGAGGGGTGTTTACATGTGTTATTTTTGGAGGATTTGATAGACCTAGTTGCGTGTATTCAGTATACAAAGCTTCTTCAACTCTACCATCTTCTTCCAATAAGAAACGGTCGTAATCACTACAAATTAACAATACATTATAAATGTGTTTTAGCATTAAATTACTAAAGGGTAACCATGTTGGATCTAATTTATACATTATTTAATAATAACATAGGAAAAAATGATTAACAATTATAAAAATATTAGTTTTTTATATTTTGAAAATTTTAGTTCATTAATAAAAAAAAAATAAAAAAAAAGTAAAAAACTAAAAAAAAAAAGATAAATTACTGAAAATTGAAACTTGACGATTATTGAAAGAGGGTATACTCTGTGTCCGTAACAAATAATTTTTTATCTAGAAGGAGATAAAATAAATGTATAATTTAGAAGCTTTTATGGCTCAATTGGAACAAAAGAATCCTGGACAAAAAGAATTCTTGCAAGCAACACATGAAGTATTGGAAAGTATTTTACCTGTAATTAATGAAAATCCAATTTATTTAAAAAACAAAATTCTTGAAAGAATTACCATGCCTGAGAGAATTATTGAATTTAAAGTAGAGTGGGAAGATGATAATGGAGATATTCAAGTTAACAAAGGTTGGAGAGTTCAATTCAATAGCGCTTTAGGACCTTATAAAGGTGGTTTAAGATTCCACCCTTCTGTAACTTTAGATACTTTAAAATTTTTAGGTTTTGAACAAATCTTTAAAAATAGTTTAACAACACTTCCAATGGGTGGTGGTAAAGGTGGTTCTGATTTTAACCCAAGAGGTAAAAGTGATGCAGAAATGCTTCGTTTTTGTAAGAGTTTTATGTCTGAGTTATATAATTATATTGGTCCTGATACAGATGTACCTGCAGGAGATATTGGTGTAGGTGGTCGAGAAATTGGTTATCTATATGGACAATATAGAAGATTAAAACATGAAAATACTGGTGTTTTAACTGGTAAAGGCCAAGGCTGGGGTGGCTCTTTAATTAGACCTGAAGCTACAGGTTATGGAGCTCTTTATTTTGCTAATGAAATGTTAACACATAAAGGATCTTCTCTTGAAGGAAAGAGAATTGCTATAAGTGGTTTTGGTAATGTTGCTTGGGGTGCCGCTGTTAAGGCTAGTGAATTAGGTGCTAAAGTTGTAACTATAAGTGGCCCTGATGGATATATTTATGATGAAGACGGTATAAACACTCAAGAAAAATGGGATTATATGTTGTATTTGAGAGCTTCAAATAATGATGTAGTTGAACCTTATGCCAAGAAATTTGGAGCTAAATTTTATGCAAAGCAAAAACCATGGAATGAAAAAGTTGATTTAGCGTTCCCTTGTGCAATTCAAAATGAATTATCTTTGGATGATGCTAAAAAGCTAGCAGAAAATGGTTGTAAATATGTTATTGAAACTTCAAATATGGGTTGTACTCCAGAAGCAATTGAATTTGTAATGGATAGTGATATGGTATTTGCACCAGGTAAAGCTGTAAATGCAGGTGGTGTTGCTGTTTCAGGGTTAGAGATGACTCAAAATGCAATGCATTTATTCTGGACAAGTGAAGAAGTTGATGAAAAATTAAAACAAATTATGATAAATATTCATCAACAATGTGTAAAAGAAGGTACACAAGAAGATGGAAGTGTTAATTATCCTTTAGGTGCTAATATCGCTGGCTTTAAAAAAGTTGCAGATGCTATGGTTGCTCAAGGTTATTAAAATATAAAAGAAGGTAAGTCTTCTGGTTTTGTTGGTTTTGTTGGCGAGTAGAAATACTCGCCTATTATTTTGCTTAAATTAAATTAAGTAAATAATAAATAAAAAAAGTTTAATGAAAAAAAAAGAGAAAAAAAAGAGAAAAAGAGTTAAGGTGTTTTTCTCTTTTTTAAAGAATATAATAGTTGTTTTTCATAATGAATTGATTAAATATAAACAAAAAAATATGTTAAAATTATATAAAAATAATATAGTTTATTTTAATATTTTATGTTTAGTATTTTATAAAAAATCTTTCTTGCAGTTATTAATATTTCGTGATAGTGTATCCGTGTTGTTGTGTTAAGGAGATAAATGGTGTTAGATTATTTATACGAAATTAAAACGTCAAGAAGAAATAGTATATTAGATAGTCATCAATTTAGAGGTGAAGATACAAAAAGTATTTTTAAAGAAGAAGATGAAATAAAACAAGTTGAACAATCTTCAAAAAAAAGTAATATAAAGCCGCTTGAAATGGAAAGTGTTCATATTGATTTAAAAAATGAAGTCAGTAAAAAAAATGTTTTTTCGTTTTTAAAGAGAAAGTAGAAAACTTTACAAAGTTTTATTTTATATAATAGTTTCAAAATTAAATTAGAGTATTTGTTAATAAAGGCAATTACTCTATTTTTTTTATCTTAATAACAAGATTGTTTTCAAAATAACACAAATGCTCTTGTATTTATTTTTTAATATACTTTTAAATATTATTTTTGTAATTTATTATAAAATAAAAAATTACATTTTAAATTCTCTAAATGATTAAATTGAGAATACTTTACTTAGTGTACTTGAAAACCCTAAAATGGTGTATTATAATTTGTTTTGGAAATAAAGGGTTTTACCTTTATTGTTTATAGGTAATTGTAAGATTTTATATTAATTTAAATCAAATATTATATTCTGGTAATGGAGTGTCAAAATGGACAACAAAAAAATGGTAACTATTGATGGTAACTCTGCTGCTTCGCATATAGCTTATGCGTTCAGTGAAGTTGCTGCTATTTATCCAATCACACCATCTTCACCAATGGGTGAATATGCTGATGCTTGGGCAAGTACAGGTAAGAAAAACCTTTGGGACAAATCTGTTGAAATTATTGAAATGCAATCTGAAGCAGGTGCAGCTGGAGCTGTTCACGGTGCTTTAACAGGTGGTGCATTAACAACAACTTTCACAGCATCTCAAGGTTTATTATTAATGATTCCAAACATGCATAAGATTGCAGGTGAAATGACACCTACAGTTTTCCATGTTTCAGCTCGTTCTTTAGCAGCTCAATCACTATCAATTTTCGGTGATCACTCAGATGTTATGTCTTGTCGTAACACAGGTTTTGCAATGACAGCTGCAAGTAGTATCCAACAAACAATGGATATGGCTTTAGTTGCTCATTTAGCAACATTAAAGAGTGATGTTCCTTTCTTAAGTTTCTTTGATGGTTTTAGAACTTCTCATGAAATTCAAAAAGTTGAAGAAATATCATATGAGGATATCAAGCCTTTAGTTGATGAATCATTAATTGAAAAATTCCGTGAAAGAGCACAACGCCCTGAAGCTCCAATGACTAAGGTTGCAGCTCAAAATGAAGACGTATATTTCCAAGGTCGTGAGACAGTAAATAAATATTATGATGCTGTACCTGAAATTGTTGAACATTACATGGCTCAAGTTTCTGAGTTAACAGGTAGACCTTTACATTTATTCTCATATACTGGTGCTGCAGATGCAACTGATGTTGTTATTGTAATGGGATCTGGTGCTGATACATGTGAATGGGCAAGTAATTATATCAATGAAAATGGCGGAAAAACAGGTGTTATAAATGTTCATTTATATCGTCCTTTCAGTGCAAAACATTTTGTTGAGGCTTTACCAAAAACAGTTAAGAAAATTGCTGTTTTAGATAGAACTAAAGAACCTGGTTCTTTAGGTGAACCTCTATACTTAGATGTTGTAGCAGCTTTGAAACAAATGGGATTAGATGGTATTGATGTTATTGGTGGTCGTTATGGCTTAAGTAGTAAAGACTTCCCTCCAACACATGCTAAAGCTGTATTTGATCATTTAGCTTCAGATGCTTTCCATAACTTTACAGTTGGTATTGAAGATGATGTAACTAATAAATCAATTAAGATTTGTGATCAAATTGATGTTACACCAAAAGATGTATCTTCTTGTATGTTCTGGGGTCTTGGTTCAGATGGTACAGTTGGTGCTAATAAAAACTCAATTAAGATTATTGGTAATAACA
This sequence comes from uncultured Spirochaetaceae bacterium, assembly GCA_964589355.1. GTDB lineage: Bacteria > Spirochaetota > Spirochaetia > Sphaerochaetales > Sphaerochaetaceae > Pleomorphochaeta. Next base: position 2,392 of record CAZPTG010000022.1, on the reverse strand, counting down.
CAAGTAAAAATGCACAAGCATATTTTGCATATGATTCAAAAAAATCTGGTGGTATTACAGTTAGTCACTTAAGATTTGGTGAAAGTAGATTAAATATGCCTTGGTTAATTGACCATGCTGACTTTGTTGCTTGTCACAATCCTGCATATATAGGTCGTTATGATATGTTAAGTCCTTTAAAAGAAGGTGGTGTATTCTTATTAAATAGCCAAATTCCTTCTGATGAAGTTTTTGAACATCTAACAAAAGAAATGCAAGAACAAATCATTAATAAAAAGATTCGTTTCTATAATATTGATGCATTAGCAATTGCAGAAAAAGCAGGATTAGGTACAAGAATTAATACTGTTATGCAAGCTGCATTCTTTAAGATTAGTGAAGTTCTACCTGAAGAGGAAGCTATTAAATTAATTAAAGAATATATTAAGAAAACTTTCTTGAAAAAAGGTGAAGCTATTGTTAATAAGAACTGGGCAGCTGTTGATGGTGCTTCAGATGCTTTACATGAAGTTAAAGTTCCAGCTACAGTAGGAAAATATTTTGAACCTGCTAAATTAATCAGTGATGAAGCTTCTGCTTTTGCAAAAGATATTATTGAACCAATTATGCATCGTGAAGGTGATAAAATTCCTGTTTCTAAAATGTCTTATGATGGTAAATTACCTTCAGGAACAGCTAAATTAGAAAAACGTGGAGTAGCACCATTTGTACCAATGTGGTTATCTGATAATTGTATTCAATGTAACCAATGTGTTCAAGCTTGTCCTCATGCTGCAATTCGTGCAAAACAAATTGAACCTGCTAATTTAGAAAACGCACCAAAAACATTTACAACTTTAAAATCTAATACTAAAAATGATAAAGATCTTAGATTTAAGATCCAAATTTATACAGAAGATTGTCAAGGTTGTGGTGTTTGTGTTGAAGCATGTCCTGCTAAAAATAAAGCTCTTGAATTATCTCCTATCCAAGTTGAAAGAGATAAGGGTGAAGATGAAAATACAGAATTCTTTGAAGACTTACCATATGATGTATTTGATGGTACAAAATTAACAACAGTAAAAGGATTACAATTTAAACAACCTCTATTTGAATTTAGTGGAGCTTGTGCTGGTTGTGGTGAAACTCCTTATGTTAAACTTGTTTCTCAAATTTGTGGTGAAAGCATGATTGCAGCTAATGCAACAGGTTGTTCTTCAATTTATTCAGGAACATTCCCAACAATTCCTTATACTAAACGTCAGAATGATGGAAGAGGTCCAGCTTGGGGTAATTCATTGTTTGAAGATAATGCTGAATATGGTTTAGGAATGCGTTTAGCTGTTGATAGCAATAGAAATTTATTAAAGATTAATATTGATAAACTTCTAGAAGTAGGAACTACTAAAGAATTAACAGAAGCTATTAATGCTAGTTTAGCTGTTTGGGGTTCTGCAAAAGAAGATGCAATTAAAGCTCAAGATGCTGTACAAGCTGCTCTTCCTGCTGCTTTAGCTGCTGCAACTGATGAAAATAAAGTTTACTTAGCTAAAATCAATGAATTAAAAGATTATTTCTCAGATAAAACTGTATTCATCATCGGTGGTGACGGTTGGGCATATGATATCGGTTACGGTGGTGTAGACCATGTTGTTGCTTCTGGTAAAAATGTAAATATTCTTGTATTAGATACAGAAGTTTATTCAAATACTGGTGGTCAAGCATCTAAAGCTACTCCAATTGGAGCTGTTGCAAAATTTGCTAATGCTGGTAAACAATTAGGTAAGAAAAATCTTGGCTTTATGTGTATGAGTTATGGTTATGTATATGTTGCTTCTATTTCAATGGGTGCAAACAGAATGCATGCTCAAAAAGCTCTTCAAGAAGCTGTTGATTGGGATGGTCCATCAATTGTATTCTGTTATTCATCATGTATTAACCATGGTATGAATATGAGATTTAGCCAGGTTGAAGCTAAAAAAGCTGTAGATTCAGGTTATTGGCCATTATATCGTTACAATCCTGCTTTAGAAGCTGGTAAGAGATTCTCTTGGGATATTAAGAAAGATCCTACAGTACCTTATCAAGATTTCTTAAAAGGTGAAGTTCGTTATACATCTCTTTATAAAACAAATCCTGAACAAGCAGATGAATTGTTCAAGAAAGCAGAAGAAGATGCAAAGAATAGAATGGATTTCTACAAAGCTATGGGTGGAATTATGTAATTTGCTTTTGCAAATAAATAAAATGGGGTCCTTAATAGGACCTCATTTTTGTTAACTTATTATTATTTTATATTTGATTAGCTACAAAACCATTAGGGGAAAGTGTGTAAATTTTTTTTATTCCAACTTTTTTAAGTAAACTTTTTGTTTCATCGAAATAGCAATTAAGTCCATTTAGTGAATGTGCA
>CAZPTG010000021.1:0-16315 GCA_964589355.1 uncultured Spirochaetaceae bacterium | reverse complement strand
AGGTGATTATGAAAGTAATGTAAAAATTGAATATTCAATCCAATAATAGAATATATATAAACTAAGAAACCTCTTAAAAAAAAGAGTAGCTTGATTGCTACTCTTTTTTAATATATAAGCTAAAGATAATTATATAATATACATTTAAGCTTAAATGTATGATTATTCATCAAATTTCCAAAAATCTAAATGGGGTTCACTTGCTTCTTCTTCTAAAACAGGTCCTATTACTTTTACTTCTTTTGTACCTCTTTCCAAAATCTCTCGACAAGTTATATTTAAAGAATTTTTATGTTGTGGATCGCTCATCTCATATAGCCATTGTGAACTTAATCCATAAATAACTGTACCAATATTGGACCAAAAAATAGCCCCAGCACACATAGGACAAGGTTCCGCACTTGTTACAATAATACATTTTTTCAAAAATTCTTTATTATACTTTTTAGTTGCTTTTGAAATAAGCTTTATTTCTGCATGAGATGTTAAATCCATATCACTTTCAACAGAATTTTCAGCCTTCAACAAAACATCACCAAATTGATTTACAAGCAAAGCACTAAATGGATGATTATTATGCTCCCTTGCATCCCAGGCTACTTTAATAGCTTGTCGCATTATCTCATTAATATCAAAGTTCATAAGCTCCTCCATATAAATATCTTAAAGCAAAAAACTAGGTGCATTTATATATTAACACAAATTTTATATTATTGAGTAATAAAAATAGAGAATTATTGAAGTTTTTTTATTTTTCACTCTAAATATTATAAACAAACAACTTTATAATATTTCTTTTACAGAACCTCTAACTGAAATAGATGTTGGTATTAAAATTTTTTTTGGAAAGAAAAAATTATTATCAATTCTTTCTTTTAATAAATTAATTGTACTAATTGCTATATAATTCATATCAACCTTTACTGAGGAGAGAGGTGGATCCATATATTTAGAAGCAGGTAAATCATTAAATCCAAAAACAGAAATATCATCAGGTATTTTTATACCTTCTTGTTTTAATCGAGAGATAACTCCAGAAGCCATAGTATCATTTGCAACAAAAATAGCAGTTGGTTTATTTTTTTTATTTAGAAAAACTGATGCTAACGCAAACCCTTCTTCATATGATAATTTTTCCCCTTCATAGATATAGGTTTCTAAACCATTACTTTTTATAAAATTTTGATAAGCTATCTTTCTCCTATCATCTATGGAATACGACATTTTAAGACCTGTATCTGAAATAACTTTACCACCAATATATGCAATTTTTTTATGCCCAATTTTATATAAATATTGCAAAGCTTGAGTTGTCCCCAATTCTGTATTTAACATAACAGAACTATAAAGATCTGCACTAGGAGAGGAATCAATAAATACAATATTTTTGCACAACTTAGACAATTCATTAACAGATTTTTCATCAAAACGACCAATAGCTATTATACCATCAGGAGTATTATTTACAGAAGAAATATAAGAGCCCTCAACTTTAAGCATCTTGTACGAATTTATGTTTTCTTTTGACAGCGCTTTTTCAACAGTAGTCATTAAATATAAATAATAAGGATCTTCAATTAATGCTTTATTTACATACCAATCAACAATAGCAATATTTAATCTTGAATTTTTTTTAGCTTTCTTTCTTGTCTTTAAAGGTATATATTCAAATTCATCTGCAATAGATAAAACTCTTAATTTAGTTTCATCAGAAACAGATAATGTATTATCATTATTAAGTATTCTTGAAACTGTTGATTGTGAAACATTTGCAACTTTTGCAATTTCTTTAATTGTGGCCATTTTTATTCCTACTTTAAAATTCAATAAAATTTTATCATAATTAGTAAACCTTGTCTATTTCTAATAAACTTTACTACTTTTTTACTAAATCAATCTTTAATTATAGTTATAAGATGTAAAGTAATATAGCCATTTCACTAAGTTTATACTCACAATTCAGAATATTGTTACAATTATCATTTAATTCACATAGTAAATTTTTACTAAATTATTCTTGACTATTTTACTATGCATGATATTCTATTAGTACTTAAAACAAAAAGGAGAAACTATGAAAAAAATTTTATCTGTAATTTTATTAGGTTTATTAGTTGGTACTTCACTATTTGCAAGTGGTGAAGCTGAAGCAAAAGTTGAAGAAAAATCCCCTATAACAATCTGGGCTTGGGACCCTAATTTTAACATATCAATCATGAAAGATGCTGCTGCAATTTACCAAAAATCTCATCCAGATGTTGAATTTAATATAGTAGAAATGGCTAAAGCTGATGTTGAACAAAAACTACACACAAACTTAGCTGCTAGAACAACAGAAGGACTACCTGATATTGTATTAATTGAAGATTACAATGGGTTAAAATATTTAAATTCTTATCCAGGTCAATTTGCAGATTTAAGTGATGAAATTAATCAAAATGATTTCTTAGATGCTAAAGTTGATGTAGCTAAAGTTGATGGAAAATATTATTCAATGCCTTTTGACTCTGGTGTTGCAGGATTTTTCTATAGAACAGACATGCTAAAACAAGCTGGATATTCACCTAGCGATTTAAATAATATAACTTGGGATGAATTCTGTGATATTGCAAAAGATTATAAAGAAAAAACTGGCAACTATTTCTTTGCAAACAGCAAATCTGATGGTGGATTATTTAGAATAATGCTTCAAAGTAATGGTTCTTGGTATTTTGATGATGATGGAAATCCATACATTAAAGATAACAAAAGTGTTGCAGAAGCTATGAGAATTTACAAAAGATTCATAGATGAAGATTTAGCTCTTCCTACAAATGGTTGGACTGAATGGGTTGGTGCTATCAATGATAATAAAGTTCCAACTATCACAACTGGTGTATGGATTATTGGTTCAATAAAGGCTGCAACTGAACAAAGTGGTGACTGGGCTGTAGCTCCTTGTCCTAGACTATCAGAAGATGGTACAAATGCTTCTAATTTAGGTGGATCATCATGGTATGTATTAGAAAATGGAAAAAGTAAAGCAGATGCAATTGATTTCCTAAATTCTATTTATGGATCTAATGTTGATTTTTATCAAGATATTTTAGTTAAAAATGGCGCTATGGGATCATATATTCCTGCATTTAAAGGAGCCAATTATTCTAAAGCAGATGAATTCTTTGGCGGACAAAAAGTATATGAAATCTTAAGCCAATATGCTGAAAAAATTCCTGCAGTAAACGTTGGTGAATATACTTATGAAGCTGATGCTGCTGTAATGGGTAATATGGAAGCTTATTACAATGGTCAATCTGTAAGTGAAACTTTAGATGCAATAAGTGCTCAATTAAATAACAATATATTATAATAATAATTCCATTTCAAAATAAAAGGGGGGAAAATCCCCCCTTTGTTATATAAGGACAATTTTTATGGCAAATGAGAAAAAAATAAATAGAACTGGATGGTATTTCATCATCCCTGCCACTTTATTATTAGCTATATTTTTATTATATCCAATTTTTTACTCTCTTTATTTAACAACTACACGAACAAAAGGAATTGTAACTGCTTTTATTGGATTTGGTAATTATCAAAAACTATTTAATGATCCAATGTTTTTCTTGGCATTAAAAAACACTTTTAAAATATTATTAATTCAAGTTCCTATAATGTTAATTTCTGCAATAGTTTTCGCTTCGTTATTAAATAACAAGAAAATTAAATTTAGAGGATTTTTTAGAACCGCTATTTTTCTACCTTCAGTAACATCTTTAATCGCTTACGCTATTTTATTTAAAATGCTATTTAGCTATGAAGGAATTATTAATAATACATTAATAGCTATTAATCTAATAAGTAAACCTTTAAATTGGTTTCAAGATCCTAGCCTAGCAACTTTTGTATTAATTTTAGCTATGGTTTGGAGATGGACTGGTTATAATATGATTTTTTATTTATCAGCAATGCAAAATATTAGTACAGACTTATATGAAGCTGCAAAAGTTGATGGTGCCTCAGAAATAAAATCTTTCTTTAGTATAACTATACCTTTATTAAAACCAATGATTTTATTTACTACAGTAATGTCAACGATAGGAACATTACAATTATTTGATGAACCTATGAATTTAGCTCAAGGAGGCACTACCTCCTCAATGGTTGGGCCTAATAACTGTTTTTTAACTTTAAGTGTATATATATATAATTTATGCTTCAAATACACTCCAAAATTTGGTTATGCAGCAACAGTATCTTATGCAATATTAGTCATAGTGGCCTTTTTATCTTATCTTCAATTTAAGATTAGCAAAGATAGTGAAAAGACAATAAGTAAAAAAGTTCGTAAAAGCGTAAAATAGGAGAAATTCATGAAAAAAAATAAAACAAGTCTAGGTCTAGTAATTTCCTATTTAATATTAATAACTGCATCATTTTTCTCATTATTTCCTTTTATTTGGATAATAATAGGAGCAACAAATACTTCTGTAGATATTCTAAGAGGTAAATTATCCTTTGGTCCTGAATTTATAAATAATATGAAAATATTATTTAGTGAAGCTGATATGGGAGGAGCTCTATTTAATTCTATTAAAATTGCTTCTTTAACTGTAATATTAACATTAATTATTACCTCTATGTGTGCATATGGATTTCAAATGTATAGAACAAAAGCAAAAGAAAACACCTACACTTTTCTATTATTAACAATGATGATACCTTTTGCTTCATTAATGATTCCTTTGTTCCAAATTATATCTAAATTGAGATTATTAAATTCTCATTCAGCTATAATATTAGTATCTTCAGCTAATGTCTTTATGATTTTCTTCTTTAGGCAAAGTTTTGTAAACTATCCTACAGAAATTTTACAAGCAGCTAGAGTAGATGGAGCTTCTGAACTAACAACTTTTGTAAGAATTTTTGTCCCATCAATGAAAAGTACTTATGCAGCAGCTGCAATATATACTTTTATGACTAGTTGGAATAATTATCTTTGGCCATTAATTGTCTTGCAAACAACCGAAAAACGGACAACGACATTACTTGTATCATCACTGAGCAGTTCTTATACTCCAAATTATGGAGTGATTATGGTTGCTATAGCTTTATCAACTACACCTGTTGTAATTGTATTCTTTGGATTCCAAAAACAATTTGTTGAAGGAATGATTGGATCAGTAAAACAATAACTTTAAGGATATTATATGTTTAATTTTAATTATTTAGAAGATTTATCAAAATATAATGAAAATACAATCCATGCCTATAGTAATCATTTCTCTAACAGAGAAGGGATTTCATTAAATGGTATATGGAATATAAAATGTTATAAATCACCAAGTGAAGTTCCTAAAACAGTATTACAAGGTGAAAAATTAAAATATTATAATCGAATAAAAGTTCCATCAAATTTACAGATGGAAGGGTTTGATGAACCTCAATATACAAATACACAATACCCATGGGATGCTAAAGAAGCTCTATTACCACCTCAAGTTCCAAAAGTAGATAACTTAGTTGCAATCTACCAAAAAGAAATTGAAATCAATCAAATTCAAATAGAGCAAAAACTAATTCATCTTGAATTTGAAGGTGTAGAAACTTCTCTAGCTCTATATATTAATCAACAATATGTTGGCTATAAAGAAGACTCTTTTACAACATCAACTTTTGAAATTAATAAATATTTAAAACCTGGGAAAAACTTAATTAGTTGTATTGTAACACATTATTGTAGTGGTAGTTGGCTTGAAGACCAAGACTTTTGGAGATTAAGTGGAATATTTAGACCTGTATCTTTATATTTTTATCCCAAAAATTACATACATGATATATTTGTAAATCCACAAGTTAAAAATTCTTTGAATGATGGATTATTAAATATTGATTTAACTCTAAATAAAAAAACTTCAGGCAAACTCTCTTTTTATATAAGTGAAGCTGAGATAAAATCTGATAAAATAGATATTGAAGATTTTACTATAGAATCACTTAATAAAGGTAAAATTTTCAAAAAATTATATTTCAACAATGAAGACAAAATATCAATCTCTCATGATATCGAGAACATTGAATTATATAGCAATGAATATCCAAATCTTTATACAATATTCATTGAGCTAGAGAGTGATAATTCAAGATATACGTGTGCTTTAGAAATTGGATTTAGAAAAGTAGAAATTAAAAAAAATATATTATATATTAATAATAAGAGAATTGTTTTTCATGGAGTTAATAGACACGAATTCAGTGCTACAAATGCTAAAGCTATTGATTTTGCAGATATAAAAAAAGATTTATTATTAATGCAAAAAAATAATATTGATTCGATAAGAACCTCTCATTATCCAAATCAAAATATATTTTATAACTTATGCAACAGAATGGGTTTTTATGTAATTGATGAAACAAATATTGAATCCCATGGTACAACAATTAATGCTTATGGACAAAGAGATTATTCAATTGCTGTTCCATATAATAAAAAAGAATGGAAAGATTGTACTTTAGATAGAGCAAATAATATGGCTCAAAGAGATAAAAACCATCCTAGTATAATTATGTTCTCATGTGGAAATGAAAGCAGCGATGGATCAAATCTTCTTGAAATAAGTAAATTTTTAAAAAACTTTGGAAACAGAGTCATTCATTATGAAAATGTATTATATGACTCTCCCTACGAAGCAATAAGTGATATTGAATCACAAATGTATACAAAGCCAAAAGATGTTGAAGATTTTTTAAATAAACACTCAAAAAAACCTTTTATGCTTTGTGAATATTGTCATGCAATGGGAAACTCTTGTGGCAATTTAAAAGAATACACTGATTTAGCAAGAAAGTACAAAAACTATCAAGGTGGTTTTATTTGGGATTTTATTGATCAAAGTCTAGATTTTGGAACAAAAGAATATGTTTATGGTGGATTAAAAGGGAAATTCCCCACTGATGCAGATTTTTGTTGCAATGGAATAATTACTTCTAAATATGAAGAAAGTTTTAAACTTAAAGAAATTAAAAAATTATACAGTCCAATAGTATTTGAGTCTGAAAACAAAAAAATAAAAATAATCAATGAATATAATTTTAAAAACTTATTTGAAATTATTTTTAGAATAGAATTAATTATTGATGGAAAAATAATAAAGGACATAACTTTAGATCAAATTATCAATAACAACAATATACATGTTCTTGATAATAATACGTTTAAATTAAAAATTGAACCTCAAGAATCATTACATTTATATATAAATGAATTAAAAGGTAATGATATTATCATTAATATATATGCCTATGATAAAAATAATAATTTAATAAATGATCATTCTTTCTCAAATTTAAAAAATTATGACAATAATCCTTATTTTAGTGAAATAAAAAAACCAGAACAGTTGATATGGGGAAAAGATAATGTTGGATTTGCAAATAATAATGTTAACTTTTTAATAAAATATTTATTTGCAAGAGTAAATGGAATACTAATAAATCAAGAAAATATTTTAGAAAAACCAATTTCTCTAGAATTTTGGAGAGCTTTAAACAATAATGATAAAGCAAATAATAATTCTTTTAAGTGGTCCATAAATAAAACAAGATCTTTATATCAAAAATTTTTAAACATTGATAAAAAAGATGACTCTGCTACTTTTGAAATACTTTGCAATGATGAAAAATATTTACTAACCTACAAATTTGATTTATCAAATAAGATACAAATCGATATAAAAAGATTAACACCTTCTAATGAGGATATGCCTTGTTTTGGGATAAGTTTCGCACTAAATAACAAATATAATAAAATAAGATATTTTGGCAATATTAAAGGTGAAGCATATATTGATAGAAAAGAATCTGCTCTATTAGGAATAAAAGAAGAATTAATTGATAATCAGTATGTTAATTATGTCGATCCTCAAGAATGTGGAAATAAAACAGATTTAAGATTTGTTGAAATATTAGACAAAGAAAACCATGGATTAAGAATTACTACATCAACTATATTTGAAGGATCTTTCTTAGCATATTCTTCTCATGAATTAGAAGAAGCAAAACATTTTGAAGATTTAAAAAAACATGATTATAATTCTATTAGAATTTTACATGGTCAAAGTGGTATTGCCGGAGATGATACTTGGGGTGCTCCTATTCATGATGAGTATTTATATTATGGAATTAATGATACATGGTCTGTTTCAATTGAAATCATTTAATTAATAATCTATTGCAAAAATGTACTATATTATTTTAGTTGCTTTGCAATAGTTTTTATACATTTAAGCTACATTATTTTACACAAAATCTACATCTATTATAACTTATTCTATATTGTATTATATAAATTTTATTATATTCTAATTTTACAGAGGCAAAACATGGAATATACCTATTTAGTAACAGGTGCAGATGGTCATTTAGGTAGCTGGATAGTTAGAAAACTAAAACAAAAGGGCAAATCTGTAAGAGGTTTAAGATTAAAAAACTCTAGTTTAAAAACTCCAATAATTGAAGATTTATATTATGGAGATGTTTTAGATATTAATTCATTAAAACCTTTTTTTAATGTCGAAAAAGCAAAAGTAATACATACTGCTGCAATAGTTAGCGTATCAAAGAAAAAAAAGAATCTTCTAAATGATGTAAATTTAATAGGTACAAAAAATATTTTACACTTATGTAAAGAGCACAGTTTTTCTCTAACATATATTAGCAGCGTTCATGCTTTTGTTGATAAGGATAAGATAATTAATGAATCATCACTTATTAATCCTAATTTAGTAATAGGTGAATATGCAAAATCAAAAGCAGAAATGTCTTTGTATTTACAAAACGAAAGAAAAAATCTTCCTATCAACATAATATATCCATCTGGAATTTTAGGGCCAAAAGACTATGGGAACAACCCATTAAACACCGTTATTAAAGACTATTTAGATAATAAACTTTTTTGTTATATCAAAGGTGGCTATGACATGGTTGATGTTCGAGATGTTGCTAAGTTTATAGTTAAATTAAATATTGAAGATATAAAAAATGAAAATTTTATAATATCTAATACTTATGTCAAGATTGAAGATTTCTTTAAAATAATATCTAAAAACTATAACAATAAAAAATTACCTATAAGACTGCCCACTTCAATAGTAAAAATATTAGCTCCAATATCTGAAATATATTATAATATCCAAAAAAAACCCGCCTTAATTTCTTCATATTCCTTATATACCCTTTTAAATAGCCCTTATTTTTCTCATTCAAAAGCAAGTGAAACATTAGGATACAACCCAAGAAACATAGAAAAAACAATTATAAAAATTATTAACAATTATAAAAATAAAAAATAAACAAATATTTCAGATATCACCTATTGACATATGTTATTTAGTAACTTAAAGTAAAACTGTGTTTATAAAAATTTTAATAAAAGTATAAGAAGGAGATTATCTTATGAAAAAATTTATTGCATTAACTATAGTTGCATTTATTTTTACTAGTACTGCTTTTGCACAAACAATTACAAATGGTGTATTAATTCTCCCAACAGGCGTAACTCCTGAAGACTCTAGCTTTTTTGTTGAAGCTAAAGCAAGTGAAACAGAACAAGGTTTATTGCTTAAATATGGAGATACCGCAGCTTCTGCAGAATTAGTAACTGGTACAATAACAAAATCCGAAACAGAATCTTGGGATGTTTTTGGTAATGAAGAGACAAAGAATTTCTATTTCTTTGGAACAGGTAGAGCAACTTCAATTAAGAGTGTTGATGTTACCGCAGCAACTTCAACTTTCCAAAATGGACAAGAAGATACAGGCGTTCAACCAACAATAACAGGATATGATAATGCAAATGGTTGGACACTTAATATTCCTGCAGCAAACCCTGTAGGAGTTGGTCAATATTTAGGAACTACTTTTACAGTAACTTGGGATGGAACAACTTCTGGTAATATTGGTACAACACCTGCTGGTTCATACTTTACTGAAGTTACTTTAAGTATTACTAGTTCATAAAAAGAATTAATTTTAGAATCTAATCATTACAGTTTATCTGTAATGATTTTTTTATTCTATATGAGACTTTATCACAGATATTATTTAAATAATAAACTATTATATTATCATGAAAGAATTAACAAACAAAACATTTAACAATTTTATAAATAAAGAAAAAAACCTAATCATGGTTGATTTTTGGGCTCCTTGGTGTGGACCTTGCACTATTCAAAAAGAAATTATTGAAGCCTTAGAAAAAGATAATAAATCTAATACAATTTTTACCTCTCTAAATGTTGATTTAGAAAGAGAAATAGTTGATCAATTAAAAATATATTCAATACCAGGAATATATTTATTTAAAAATGGTGAAATTGTATATAAATCAGAGGGAAAAATAAAAAATGAATCCGTTTTATCTTCTTTAATACAAGAGTATAAATAGAGAAAAATGTTTTATAATTATAAGTTACTAACAAGGTTCACTTTTTAACTTAATTTAAATTAAACTCACTTTATTTATTAAAATTTGATTTATTACTAAAAACTTATTATAAATTATTTTATTAAAATAAAAATATTTTTAAAAAAATAAATTTTTATCTATTTTTTTAACATAAACCCTTTACACCAAAAAAAAAATCCCATTATACTAGCTCAGTATTATTTAAGGAGATTTTTATATGGGAAAAAAAATCAATGAAAACGTTTATACGTTAAATGGTGAAGTATCAGTAAAAGAAGCTTTACCTCTAGGGCTGCAACATATTTTAGCAATGTTTGCAGGAAATCTTACACCAATAATTATTATTGCTAGTATGTGTGGTATTGCTTCTGGCTCAGCACTTCAAATTACAATTATTCAAAATGCAATGGTTGTTGCAGGAATTGTAACATTAATTCAAGTTTTAGGAGCTGGACCTATAGGTGGTAAATTACCTATAGTAATGGGTACTAGTTCAGGATTTATTGGAGTATCAAAAAGTATTATTGCAACTATGGGTGGCGGTGTTCTTGCTTATGGTGCTATATTAGGTGCAACATTAATTGGAGGCCTTTTCGAAGGATTTCTAGGATTTTTCCTAAAACCTTTAAGAAGATTTTTTCCCCCAATTGTTACAGGTACTGTAGTTTTATCAATCGGATTATCACTTATTACAGTAGGTATAAAATATTATGCTGGTGGTTTTGGTGTAAAAGACTTTGGCTCTTTAGAAAATTTATTTTTAGCAACATTAGTTTTAATAATCATAGTTTATTTTAAACACCGCTTTAGTGGATTTGTAAGTGCAACTTCTATTTTAATTGGTATTGTAATTGGATATATTGTAGCTGCAATCATGAGTGCTGTACTTCCAAACACCTTTTTAGTTGAAGGTCAAGAAGTTACAAAATCATGGGTATTACAATGGTCAAAAGTAGAAAATGCTGGTTGGTTTGCACTACCAAAGTTATTACCAGTCAAATTAGTTTTTGATGTTAGAGCTATTGTTCCTATGATAATAATGTTTATTGTTACATCAGTTGAAACAATAGGTGATGTATCTGGAATTACTCAAGGTGGATTAAAAAGAGAAGCAACAGATAAAGAATTATCAGGTAGTGTTATGTGTGATGGTGTAGGATCTACTTTTGCTTCAATGTTTGGTGTTTTACCAAATACATCTTTCTCTCAAAATGTTGGACTTGTTGGAATGACAGGTATTGTTAACAGATTTGTGATAACTGTTGGTGGAATATTCTTATTATGTTGTGGATTCTTCCCAAAACTAGCTGCAATAGTTTCTATTATGCCAAATAGTGTATTAGGTGGAGCAGCTGTAATGATGTTTGCTTCAATAGCTGTTAGTGGTATTCAATTAATTACAAAAGAACCAATTACTCAAAGAAATGTTACTATTTTAATTGTATCATTAGGCTTAGGTTATGGATTAGGAAGTACCGCAGGAACTTTAACAAATTTACCAAACGGAGTTCAATTAATCTTTGGTGGATCAGGTATTGTACCTGCAGCAGTTTTTGCTTTATTCTTAAACATTATTTTACCAAAAGATGAAAAAAGTGTAGAAAAAGAATAAATTTATTATTATAAATTCTAATTAAAAAAGCTAAGATTATTCTTAGCTTTTTTTAATGACAAATTTATAAAAATATAATAAAATAAATATAGTTAAAAAAAAATATATTTTCTATAAATATTTGAGACCTAAAAAATAATCTATAGTTACTCTTGATTGGAAAATCAAGAGTTTTTTTATTGTAAAATATCACTATATGGAGTATCTTTTCTAGGTAGGAGATAAAATGATTAATGTAAAATCAGAAACGGGTAAACTGAAGAAAGTATTACTTCATAGACCTGGCTTCGAATTAGAACAACTCACCCCAGAAGCATTAGAATCTCTATTGTTTGATGATATTCCATATTTAAAAGTTGCAAAAAAAGAACACGATAAGTTTTCTCAAACTTTAAGAGAAAATGATGTAGAAGTAATATATTTATCTAATTTAATGGCTGAAACATTAAATATATCAGATGAAATAAAAAGAAATTTTATCAATGATTTTATTGCAAGTAGTGATAATTCTATAGCTCATACTTATAAAAAAGAATTGATCTCTTATCTATTAGATTATGAGAATAATCATGATTTAGTATTAGCCTTAATGGAAGGTATTAAAGCTAACCAATTTGAAAAAAAAGAAAAAAATCCATTATGCTCGTTGCTGAATGACTCTAGAACTAGTTTTGCTCTTGATCCCATTCCTAATCTTTATTTTACTAGAGATTCCTTTGCAACAATAGGAAATGGTGTTTCAATAAATCATATGTATTCAAAAACTAGAAGAAGAGAAACAATATTTGGAAGTTATATTTTTAAATATCACAATGATTATAAAAACACACCATTATATTATACAAATAAAACTCCTCATAATATTGAAGGAGGAGATATTCTAAATATTAGTAATGAGTTATTATTAATTGGCTTATCTCAAAGAACCTCTCCTGAAGCTGTTGAGAAATTAGCTTCTTCATTATTTAATGATGAAACAAGTGAAATAAAAAAGATAATAGCATTAGATATTCCAAATATAAGAGCTTATATGCATCTAGATACAGTTTTTACACAAGTTGATTTAAATAAATTTGTAATTCACCCTAATATTTTAGACAATTTAAGATTATTTATAATTACGCCATCAAAAAAAAATATACAAGTAATTGAATATTTTAATGGACTAAAATTATTATTAAAAGAACTATTACATAGAGATGATATTCAATTAATAAGTTGCGGAGGAAATGATTATATTGCATCAGCAAGAGAGCAATGGAATGATGGTTCAAATACACTTTGCATTGAACCTGGAAAAGCTATTGTATATGATAGAAATATAATTACAAATAGAATATTACATGAATATGGAATAGAGACATTAGAAATACCTAGCTCAGAGCTATCTAGAGGAAGGGGTGGTCCTAGATGCATGAGTATGCCTTTATTTAGAGAAGAATAGTATAAGGAAATTATGATAAAATTAAATTTTTGTCCCAAATGTGGAAAAAGAACTTTAAAGTATATTGATAATAGAAAATGGGCTTGCAATGAATGCAATTTTTCACTTTATAATAATGTTGCAGCAGCTGTTGGATTAATAATTATTTTAGAAGATGATATAAAAAACAAAAAAATATTATTAATAAAAAGAGGTAAAGACCCTAAAAAAGGTAAACTCGCTGTACCTGGAGGCTTTGTTGATCCTGGGGAAAGTGCTGAAGCAGCAGCTAAAAGAGAATGCAAAGAAGAAATTGGATTAACTCCATCCAAAATTGAATATTTAACAAGTGCTAGTAATAATTATTGTTATAAAGAAGTAGATTACACTACTTGTGATATCTTTTTTAAAGCTTATTTTAAAAATATAACATACAATAATATTTTAGATAAACTTAAAGCAGAAGATGAAAATGAAATCTCAGGATATGTATTAGAAACAATAAACAAAATAGACGATATTGAAAAAATGGATTTAGCTTTTACTTCTGCGAAAATAGCTTTAAATAAATTATTTAATTAATCCTTTAAGAAAATAGTGTTAGAGTCACTATATATTCTACTTTTTTCTAATATATTATTTAACTCTCTAACATTACCTGGCCAATTTCTTGATTTAAGTTTTTTGATAAAATTTTTTTCAAAATCTCTTTTTTCATTTTTTAAATTAAAATAATAGTAAACTAACTCTTCAATATCTTCTTTATGTTCTTCTAAAGTAGGCATTCTAATTTGAAACATGCTTATACGATAATAAAAATCTTTACGAAATTTATTTTCTAAAATAAGACTTTCTATATTTTTATTTGAGGCGCATATTAATCTAAAACTACTTTTCAAAATTGAATTATCACCAATTCTTCTATATTCACCGAAATCTAGTGTTCTAAGAAGTTTAGCTTGACTAGCTAAAGATATATTTTCTATTTCATCTAGAAATAAAGAACTATAATTTGCTTTATTAATTAAACCCAAAGTATCTTCATCAGCACCTGTAAAAGATCCTTTTCTATGACCAAATAATATTGAATCAGAAATATCAGAATTCAGTAAAGCACAATTTACACAAACCATATTTTTACTAGAATACTTACTTCTAGAATGTATTATTTTTGAAGCTACCTCTTTTCCTGTTCCACTCTCTCCAACTAGCATAACTGGACAATCTTGTAATGATAACAAATTTATTTCTTTTCTTAAATTACTCATTATAGAACTTGAGCCTATTAAACAATTACTATTGTAATCTTTTTTGCTCTCATCTAATTTAATTTCATTATTTTTAAATATTGAATTGAATTTATTAATCGTTAAAGGTTTAGAATATAAAAAAAATCTTCCACTTTGCAAATAGTCACCTTTTTTTCCAGTTAATAAAAAAATTATCTTTGCTTTTGGATATTCAAAAAATAAAAACTTAATATCGTACTTTGTAATCAAAAGCTCATCAAGAACAAAAAAATCAACATCTTTATTAATAATTAAATATCTCTCTAGTTGCTCTTTAGTAGATACTAAAACACATTTCTCTTTTATACATTTATTTATTAAAGTTCTAACATGACCATCTTTAGAAAATAATAATACATGCAAAATAAACCCCTTTTATATGAATTTAACAAGAGAGGTTTTATCTGTAAATATTTTTGCATTACTTAATAACTTTTTTACTATTTTATAAAGCTTCAACTTCATCAAAACATTCTAATGTATCTAATAAAGTTTCAATAAAAAACAATCTAAGACTCATTATATCCATATCACCGGTATATATTCCTAAATCTTCTTTGTCATTACTAGAATACAATACACAATGTAAGGACCCATAATTAGATTTAGTCTTATACTCCGATTGCATCTCTTTCAAACTACAATTAAATTTAATTGATAAAGCTCTCAAATCATCTTTTTCTAAATTAATTGTCAATATATTCTCACCATCTAATTTAACAATCATTGAATATTCAATTTCAACTAAACTCTCATTACTAAGAATTAATGGCTTTTTATACATTAATAATTTATATTTTCCAACTTTATAACATTCTTCTTTTATTATGCCATACTCCTCACTTGGAACAGAATGCCAAGAAAGGCTTGTAATAGGTTTTAAACAATCTATATCTAAATACATAAGATCTCCAACTTTAATTTATATTTAATAATTATATTCTTTCTAACAAATTTTCTAAATTTAATTTTGCAAGTGAATTAATTCCATGTCCACGTATTTGTATCGCAATAGCTTCCCCTGCTGTATCTTTATCTTCATAACTAATATTATTTAAACCATATAACCCATCAACAATATCTTGGATATAAATATTTGATAATGGTTTTGAAGGAATAAATGATGTTTTACCATTATTTGTAGGAGTAAGATAATTTAAATTTACAAAAAAATCTAAATAACTATAAAGCCTTTTATCTGGAATAGCTAATCTTTCATTTATCTCTCTAGTAGATGTATTTCCTTTCCCTAATTTAAAATTATTACCTATTAACATAATAATATTTACACCCTCAGAAATAAATTTTGCAGGAGATTGAAATAACCCTTCAGCTTGTTCTAAATCAGGCCTAAATTGATAAACATATGATAGCTCAACTGAATATAATATTATCACCCATAACATATAAAACCAAACAAGAAATAAGAAAAATACAGCAAAAGAACCATATATAATAGATAAATTTACAACAAAAGTAGACAAATTAAAAAACAAATAGTTTGCAATCAAAACAACCATACTACCAACTGCAGATCCAACAGCTGC
>CAZPTG010000020.1:0-16483 GCA_964589355.1 uncultured Spirochaetaceae bacterium | reverse complement strand
AATTTAAAAAAAGAAGGAATGTCTGTTTGGAAGAGAAAAAGTGGAGAAAAAATTTATATTTTTTAATTTGTTGTTAATGAAAACATAGACATTTGCTTTTTGATTATGCTATTATTTTATAAACATATAATATTTAAGTTATAAAAAAGGATATGAAAAACTATGGAAAATAATCAGATATATTTAGGAAAAAATGCAATCAAAAACAACTCAAAAGAGGTTATAGGTGAATTTATAAATATTGAGGATGAAAAATTTTATAAAATTAATAATTATGATAATATGGCTGAATTTTTTATGACTATAGTCAGTGATTCTGATCATTGGTTATTTATATCTAGTAACGGTTCAATATCAGCAGGAAGAAAAAATAGGGACAATGCTTTATTTCCTTACTATACTGTTGATAAAATTCATGATTATTGTGGAATTACTGGTAGCAAAACTATACTTAAAGTTGAAAAGGATAAAAAGATTTATTTATGGGAACCTTTTTCTAAAGAGCTTTCTTATATATATGAAATAGAAAGAAATCTTTATAAGAGTGAGTTTGGAAATAAAATTATCTATCAAGAGATTAATAAAGATTTAGATCTTAGTTTTCAGTATGGTTGGTATACTAGTGAAAAATTTGGAATTATAAGAAAATCAAAAATTAGTAAAAATTCAAATGAAAATATTAAGCTTGAAATTCTAGATGGTATAACAAATATCCTCCCTAGTGGAATTGATTATGAATTCCAGAATGAATATAGTAATCTTTTAGATAGTTATAAGAAAAGTGAGTTATTAGAAGATACTAAATTAGGGCTTTTTTCTCTTAGTTCTATCCCTGTTGATAGAGCTGAACCAAGTGAATCTTTAATAACAACAACAGTTTGGTCAAAGGGCTTGAAAAATTATAAAACTCTTATTTCCAATACCCAATTGGATAATTTTAGAAAAGGATTCCCTCTTTATAGTGAAAATGATATAAGAGCGAAAAGAGGTGCCTATTTTATATCAACAAGTTTAGATTTTGAGATAGATCAAAGTTATGATTGGATTATTGCTTGTGATATTAATCAAAATTCAAGAGATGTTGCAAATCTTAACACTTTACTTAATTCTAAAGATTTTAATATAGAATATGTAAATGATGATATTCAAAAAGGAACTAATAATCTTATTAAAAAAGTTGCTAGTGCTGATGGATTGCAAATTAGCAGAGAAGAACTTTGTTCTGCTAGTCATTTCTCAAAAACAATGTTTAATATTTTAAGAGGAGGAGTATATCCTAACTCTTACACTATTAATACATTAGATTTTAAGAAATTTGTATATAAAACTAACAAAAATGTAAGTTTAAAATTTGAAAATTTACTCTCTAATCTTTCAAAAGAAATTTCAATTAAAGACCTTCTTTCAATAGCTGATAATTCGAATGATTCAAATTTCATTAGAATATGTCATGAATATCTTCCTTTAAGCTTTAGTAGAAGACATGGAGATCCATCTCGTCCTTGGAACCTTTTTTCAATTGAAACTAAAAATACTGATGGATCAGAAAAATTAGATTTCCAAGGAAATTGGCGTGATATCTTCCAAAATTGGGAGGCTTTATCACTGTCTTATCCTCAATTTATTGAAAATATTATCTCTAAATTTGTTAATGCTTCAACTGCTGATGGATATAATCCCTATCGTATAATGAGAGATGGAATAGATTGGGAAATCCCTGATGCAAATGATCCTTGGTCTTATATTGGCTATTGGGGTGATCATCAAATTATTTATTTACAAAAACTTTTAGAATTATTAAATAAATATTATCCTAATAAACTAAAAAGCTTACTCTCAAAAGAAATATTTTCTTATGCAAACGTACCTTATAGAATAAAATCATATAATGATATAAAAAAGAATCCAAAAGATACTATTGATTTTGATTTTGATTTAAATGATAAAATTACAACTTTAGTTGATAATGTAGGAAGTGATGCTAAACTAATTTTTAATTCTGAAAATGAAGTCTATCATGTTAATTTTACAGAAAAAATACTTGTTACTCTATTAGCAAAATTAAGCAATTTTATTCCCGAAGCTGGTATTTGGTTAAATACTCAACGTCCTGAATGGAACGATGCTAATAATGCATTAGTTGGTAATGGTGTTTCTATGGTAACTCTTTATTATATTCGTAGATTCCTTAAGTTTTGGATTGAGCAATTCTCAAAGATTGAAAATAGTTCTTTTAAGATATCTAAGAGTTTAAAAACTTTATTTGATAGTGAATTTAATCTTTTTTCTCAAAATATTTCATGCTTAGAAAAAGGTTTTTCTAATGAAGATAGATTATTTTTTGTTGATACTCTTAATAAAGCTGGAGAAGATTATCGAACTTCAATCTATAACAACTCCTTTTGTTCATCAAACTCTTATATTAATTCTAAAGAGATTTATGATTTTATTTTAATTGCACTAAAATATATTGATCAAACAATAAGTGTAAATAAACGAAAAGATGGATTATATCATTCATATAATTTGATTTCATTTAATGAAAAAGAAATAACAATTTCACATTTATATGAAATGCTTGAAGGACAAGTAGCTGTATTAAGTTCTGGATATTTATCATCTAAAGAGAGTTTAGAAGTTCTTGATTCTCTTAAAAAAAGTAAGCTATTTAGAGAAGATCAATATAGTTATTTACTCTATCCTGATAGGGAACTTTTAAAATTTATAAATAAAAATATTGTTTCAAAAGAAAGAGTCCAAAAATCAAAATTATTAATGGAATTGCTTGAAAATAAAGATTTCTCAATAATTAATGTTGATAAAAATGGATTATATCATTTTAATGAAAACTTTAGAAATTCTAATATTTTATTAAAATCTTTAGCTTTATTAGATGATAAAAAATATGAATATCTTTCTGATGATGAAATAAATGAAGTTTGTAATATTTATGAAGATGTTTTTAATCATAAAGCTTTTACTGGCAGATCAGGAACTTTTTATGGTTATGAAGGACTTGGAAGTATTTATTGGCATATGGTTTCAAAACTCTTATTAGCTGTAGAAGAGTGTTTTTTTAATGCTGTTGATACCTTTGCTGAAAATGAAGTAAATAATAGAATTAAAGAACATTATTATGAAATAAAAGCTGGTATTGGTATATATAAATCACCTAAACTATATGGAGCCTTTCCAACAGATGCTTATTCTCATACTCCTAAAAATGCTGGAGTTAAACAACCTGGTATGACAGGTCAGGTAAAAGAAGATGTAATATCTAGAATGGGGGAATTGGGTATACGTGTTGATAATGGAGAGATTTTATTTGATACAAGCCTTATTAATAAAAATGAATTCTTAGATAAAGAAAAAACATTTACATATCTTTCAACAGAAGGGGATGAAAAAAAGCTTTTATTGAAAAAAAATCAACTTGGTTTTACATTGTGTCAAATCCCAATAGTTTATAATTTAAATAATAAAAATAAGATAATAGTTACTTATAATAGTAAAAAAACATTAGAAATAGATGGTAATTTATTAGATAAAGATACAAGCAATAAAATTTTCAATCGTAGTGGAGAAATTAATTTTATTCAGGTTGATATTTAATTATATATTATTATATAAATATTAATGAGTAAAAAAAATTGATTTAATCAAAGGGAAAAAAGTTGAGAGTCGTTCAAAATAGCAATAATATCATTCGAGTTCTAAAGTTAATATGGTTAAATCCAGGAATTAGTAGGATTGAAGTATCTAAGCAGATTGGACTTGATAGATCTACAATAACTGTTGTAGTAAACAGACTTAGTGATTTAGGTTTAATTGAAGAAATAATTGATTCAAAATCACCCTCTAAAATAGGTCGTACTCCGATAGGATTAAAAATATGTGATAAAACTGGTATATTGTTGGGGCTTGAGATTAGAACTGATTATTTCGTTGCTGTTCTTGTTGGATTAAATGGTGATATAATTGATACTATAAAGGGCGAAGTAAAAGAAAGTAGTAGTTTTTTTAATACATTTTCAAAAATATATAAACGTGTATCAATAGAAATTGAAAAGACTAATTTCCCTCTCCTTGCTATTGGTGTTGCAACCTCTGGTATTATTAATACTTATGAGGGAATTATTCTAGGTTCAAATCCTTTTGGTATTCATGAGCCTGAAAATTTTTATGATGAAGTAAAGAAAATTGTTGATGTACCAATTTTTATAGAAAATGATGCAAATTGTGGTTGTTGGAATGAACTATCTACTAGCAGAGATTCTCGTGATCAAGATTTTCTCTTTATTCTTGGAGAGTTTAGACAAGCTAGGTTTTTAGGAGATAAAACTCACTTATTAGCTATTGGAATTGGAACTGTAATAGATAAAAATGTTCATTACGGGAAAGGCTTTTCAGCAGGTGAATATAAAAGTCCACAATATATTTCAGGTAATAAAACTCAATTCTCTATAAGTGATGATGAGCTTTCTTTAATAAAAACAGATAGAGCTATTTTTAATAGAATAAAAGATGAATTAGCTAGAGATATGGCATTTCTTGTTAATATGTTAAATTTAACTCAGATAATTTTAGGTGGAGATTTAGTAAAATATATAGATGAATTTGAACCTTGTTTGAAAGCTGAAATTCAAAGAAATAGTTCTTATAAAGAAGATAAAAATAATTTTAAGATTAAAGCTGCTCCTCTTGGTATAGAATCTATAGCTTTTGGTGCTGCATCTATGATTCGAGAACATCTCTTTTTAACATATGAAAATGATTTTGAAAATCCATGGTTTCAAAAAGTTGGTATTAAACTATTAAATAGTTTTTCTCATACAATTAGAAATTATGATTATAATGAAAGATAAAGTCTATATAATATTGATATATAATAACTAAAGCTATTAGTTAGACTTTTTTGGTGATCATATATTTTGATCTAAAAGATTTTTGATACTCTTGATGCAATACCAGTAATTTTTTCTATCATTATTAATCGCATTGTTTCTTTTTCCTTCAATATAATCTAATGATTCAAGCCAATCATTAGTATAAGTTCCTTCATCTAAATACTTTGAAAATAATTGAACTAAACCTTTGTTTTTTAATTTTATTTCATTAAGCAATGTGTTCTTTAGTTTTTCATAATATGGAAAGGTGAATTTATTTGATATGTTATTATAATCTAAATTGAATTCTTTAGTATATTTTATAGTATCTTTTAACAGAGAGTCTTTTTCAACAGTATTTCCTAGATAAAAATAAAAAAGACTTGATAGAGGCTTTCCTTCAACTTTTCTTAATATTCTTCCAAGCCTTTGAATCCTTTGTCTTTCTTGTGAATTTCCTGATAGAATAATACCAATATCGGAAGATGGAATATTCAATCCTTCATCTAATGCTTTGCAAGTTATTAGTATATTTGATTGTCCTAGTCTATAGGATTCAAGAGATACTTGTTTTTCATTATCATCCATTTTGCTATGATATTTAGAGGTTTTTCCTCTATATTTTTTATTTAATATTGAATATAGAGCATTTGTTTGAGTAATTCGTTCTGTAAAAATTATTATTTTTTTATTTTTATATAAAAGATCTATTAAACTTGTAATTGCATTAAGCCTTGATTGAGCATTGTATATAATATTTTGTCTTTCTCTCATTTTTTGTAATATTGATAGTGCAATTTTTGCTATATCATCATCTTCAACTCTAATTATTTTTTTTAATGATATTAAAAATTGTTCTAGTTTCATATTTTTTATTTTAAGTTCAGGGCATTTGTGATAAAGAATTTTTATTAATTTTGACAGTTGTTTTGAAACATTATCATAATCTTGGGATTCTTCAAATGTAAACTTAAGTTTAATATTATATAAAACACATTCATTAATGATTTTATCTTCCATAGCTTTTGAAATAGAGTAATTATAAAATATTGGTCCAATTGTTTTTTCAATAGTATTTTTTGATGTTGGTGTTTTAGGGGTAGCTGAGAGACCTAAACTAAAATATTTTTTGTGGTTATATTGTTTTGTATTAAGAAATTCAAATATTTTTGAATTTTCTTCGCTAGAATAATGGTGGCATTCATCTAAAATTAATAGATGAGAATAGCCATCATTTTGTTCTTTTAAAATAGTTTTGGCTAAATTATATCTAGCTGAATTTATTACATAAATCATAAAAAGACGAGAAGAAAGGCATTTTTCTTTTCCATAGTAACAACCAATATCCTTTTTATTAATTTTAAAATCGTTAATTAAACAACTTTTCCATTGATGGACTAGAAAAGTTTTAGGGACTAATATTTTAATTTTTAAATATGATTTTTCTTGTTGTAGCATTTTTGCGCCATATATTGCCATAAAGGTTTTTCCACCCCCAGTAGCAACTTGTGCTATTCCTCTACAATTTGAGTTAAACCATTTATTGATGCATTCTTTTTGCCATTCGTATAGCTCAATTTTTCTCATATAATATTTCCATAGGTTGTCAACATTATATGGGGTGTTAAATTATTTGTATAGTAATTAAATAATGTAAAGATATAATCAAAATTTTGCTTAGTTATTTCTAAAATAGACTAGATTTAGTTGTTAATTTTAATTACTTTACTCTATTAAGATATTGGTATAATATTTTATATGATTATTATATTTAATTATGATTAATTCTGATACAAATAATTGTATTTGTGATAAAATTATATTTGAATTAGTTAAAAAGAGTTACCTTTTATTGATAAATCTTAGAAGGTCTATAATGATAATAAAAAGGAGAATAAATTTATGAATTATGAAGATTTTTATCAAGAATATATGTTGATTGAAAAAAATATTAAAGATAGTATAAAAACTTTTAATCGTTTTCAAAGAACTTTAACAAAGCATATGGGTCAAGGTGAAATAAAACTTGCAGCACAAGATCTTGAAAATATAAAAAATAATAATATTGCTATTGAAGAATCAACTAAACAATTAGAAAATTTAATAGAATCTTTTAATGCACAAGATTATATTGAAAGTGGTGAGTGGACCAATCAGATGTTAGAATATGGGAAACAAGCTAAGATTGATATTCAAGGATCTTTTCCTATATATGAAATGTTTCCTTTTAAAGTTCGAGTTGATAGTGAAAATCAAGATATTTATATTGATAGAAAAAAAGCTTCATATTTAAGACCATCCTTTTTCATTGATAAAATAGCTACTATGCAAGCTAAACTTAATAAAGCCTCTTTTAATGCTGTTAAGTTTGCAACAGAATTAGCAAATTGTTATGATCGTTATCTAATTATTAAGGGTAAAAATTCAGAGGCAGATGTTTATTTATTAGATTTGTATAAGCTTCTAGTTCCAATGGGAAGATTTAAAACTGATTATAATAAACAAGCTTTTGCTTTCGATATTGCAAGACTCAGAAGAGCTGGAGAAATTATGCTTAAAGATGGTAGAAAAGTACAATTAGGATTTAGCAGAAATGAGAAAAAAGCGATTAGGGTTTTGAATGATTCTGGTCTTGAAGAATTTTTTTCAACAATAATGTTCTATAAATAAAAGAGAACTATTATCGTTATTTTAAGTGTATAGAGGTGGTTCTGAAAATGGGAAATGATAAAAGCTATAAGGCAAAAGATGATCTTTTTAATCAAAACAACTCTACTATTGATAGTGGAGTTGGATTTATAAATGATTTTTGGGAAAAGCATTATTTAAAAGAGTATATAAAAGCCGGTGGAAGTAAAATTAAATTTGTTACAGGAAATAAAGGTAGTGGAAAATCTTATTTAATGAACCATTATAGTGATGTTGCAAAACAACATGATTATCTAATTGTATCTTTTTCTGCGAGAGATATATGGTTAAATGATTTTAAATTTATTTTTTTAGAAATACTAAGACAGTGTAATTTAAATGATCTAATGGAAAAATGTGCAAAAAAAATTATTTTAGAATTAGGATATGACTATAATCAAATAAAAAAAGGGGAGCGTTTTGTTGATTATCTTGCTGCATTAAATAAGAATGATGCAATTGAAAGAGGTGAAATTAGAAATCAACTTAGAATTATGTTTAAAGATAATCCTAAAATGGATATAAACTTTGCAATTGCATGCTCTCTGCTTTGTGGAGGCGTATTAGGTCATCCAATTCTTGAAGATTCTAATAAAGAATTAATTTTTAAATGGCTAAATAATGAAAAAGGCTTTCGAATAACATCTTTAAGACCTTTAGGAATGTCGCCTTCAAGGATAACTAAATTTAATGCTAGAACAATGTTACAATCTCTTTGTGAGTTAGTAATGGTAAGTGGATATAGTGGACTTATTGTTAATATTGATGATTTAGAAGTTCTAATTGATCGCTCTAGTTTAGCTCCTTTGCATTATACAAAAATGAAAAGAGAAGATACTTATGAAAGTATTAGAGAATTAATTGATGATATTGATAATTTTAAACATATAATGTTTCTTTTTGGGTGCTCTAAAGAATTTATTGAAAATGAAAAAATGGGAATGAAATCTTATCAAGCTCTTTGGATGAGAATACAAAATGAAGTATGGAATGATAAAATAAATAAATTTGCCGATATAATAGATATGAATGATGTTGCTAGACAAGTATATACCCCTGAAGTATTAGTAAATATGTCAAAACATTTTTCAAATCAAATAATAAATAAAGAGATAGAACCCAAAATTATAGATACCGTTTTTGCAAATAAATTAATTGAACAATCGAAGCTTGGTGGAATTTCAATTCCGATTCTTGTTAAAAATGCTACATTGGGTATTACAGATTTGGAGGAAAATTAAATGGATTTTGATTTTGATGCAAGACATATTATTGAAGCTTTGCGCTCTGGAATTCCTTCAAAAACTGTAGGTAAATGTTTTAATGATTCCCGTGCAGATTTACTAAATAAATTAGAAAAAGAAATGGATGATGTTTGTGAATCCAATAAATCTAATTCGAAAATAATAAGTGGAAGATATGGGGAAGGAAAGACTCATTTGCTAAATACTGTATTTAATATTGCAAGTGCAAATAATATGGTCGTTTCAATGATATCTTTAAGTAAAGAAACACCATTTAATAAGTTGTATTTAATCTATCAAAAATTGGTTAATAATACTTATCTTCCAAATCGTGAACAATCAGGATTTATTCAAGAATTAGAAAAATTAACTTTAAATTCGAAAATAACAAGTGATTTATTACTTTATTGTTTATCTGAATTAGATAGAGATAAATTATATTATGTTTTAAAAGCTTTTGTTTCTAGTGATAGTTTAGAAGAAAAATATTTACTTCAAGCTGATTTAGAGGGAGATGTTATACCTAATTCAAAAGTTAAACAAATTTATAAGAGAATTTTTAATGAAAAAATTAAATTTAAAGAGAACTTTTATAAAACACGTCATTTTGAAGATTATTTCTATTTTCTAAGTAAGCTTTTTAAAGAATTAGGTTATAATGGATGGGTTATTCTCTTTGATGAGAGTGAACTTGTTGGGCGTTTAGGCAGAAAAACAAGATTATATTCTTATAGACAAATGGGGAAATTTTTGTTTCCAGAATCAAAACTAGAATCAACTTATACTATTTTCGCAATTACTTCTTCTTATGCAGCTGATGTAATTGATTCTAAAAAAGAATATGAAGGTATTGATAAATATTTTTATGACAACAAAGAACCTTTTATAAAAGTATTAGAGGCTATAGAATCGGCTGAACAATTAAAAACCCTAACATCAAAAGAGATATATGATGTATTAGAAAAAATAATATTTTATCATGGAAAAGCTTATAATTGGAAACCCGAAGTAGATGTAAGAGAAATTTTAGATAAAAGTAATTCTAGTGGATATTTACTTAGATCAAAAATTAGAGTTGCAATTGAATATTTAGATAATTTATATATTTACAGTGATTTTGGCAATGTAACTATCTCTGATTTAACTGATACTAATTTAGATACTACAATTTATGATATTGAAGAAGAGTTAAACAATTAGAGAAAGTTTTATTTTGTTAAATTCTATTTAATTTAAAAAAGAGAGAGTAATTTTTAAACTCCCTCTTTTTTTTATAACACAATATTACTTTTTAAGTCAGACATCTTTTTTCTAAACTAATATGTAATAGTTTTCTCATTGTAACTAAACCAACAATATCATCACTTTTATTTTTTATTATAAGAATTGATGAATTTAGTTTTTGCATTTTTCTTAAAGCATCAAAATTATTACAGCTTTGAGGAATTACAATGTTTATTTTATCAATATAGTTATTAATAGTTTGATCTGATGGACAATTAGTTTTATATATGTTTTCATATCTAATCTTTCCAATTACAGTTTTGCCTTTATCAATAACAGGGAGAACACTTAAATCATTTTTTTGCATTTTTTCTATAGCATCTGTAATTTTATCATCTGATTTTAGAGAAACAAAATTCTTTTTATATACTTCTAAAACAGAAGAGGTTGAAAAACTAGATATTCGCTTATCAAATTCTATATGAATACCACGTCTTGTTAATTTTTTAGTATACATTGTATCAGGAATAAGAAGTTGCGCAATTAAAAAAGATATTACTGAACAAAGCATTACAGGTAACATGATTTCATAGTTTCTTGTCATCTCAAATAGCATTATTATTGCTGTAATAACACCACCTGTAACCCCAGATACAACTCCTACCATTCCAACTAAGGCATAAGCAGCTATAGATCCTGTCGATATAGGAAGTATTAAGTTTACAATAAAGCCAACACAAGCACCTAGTGCAGCTCCGAGAAATAGAGATGGAGCAAAAATGCCTCCAGATCCTCCACAGCTTAAGGTAAGAGCATTTGCTACTATTTTTAATATAAGCATGAATAACAATAGCGCTAAAGATTCAACTTTATTTGCTAAAACAAAATCCATAAATTCATAACCAACCCCAAAGATATAATAGTTATTAAAAAAGTTTAAAGATATTAATCCAATAATTCCTATTAAAAGTCCTCCAATAATTGATTTGATATGTGAATTAATCTTGATTTTATCAACAAAATCTTCAAATCCATAAACACTTTTTATAAAAAGGACTGAAATAAAACCAGCTAAAATTCCTAATATAATGTGGAAAAATAATTCGTATGAAGAAATCATAGCATATGTGGGAATTACAAATGCTGGAGTAGTTCCGAGAAAGAGAGATGATATATAAGTTGAAACAATAGAACTTATAACAATTGGCATAATAGTCATAATACTATATTCAGTTAATATTAACTCTAGTGCAAAGATTACCCCTCCAATTGGAGCATTAAATGTTGCCCCAATACCACCAGCAGCTCCAGCTCCTACTAATATTATAGTTTCTCTTTTAGATAATTTTAATAATTGAGCTAAGGAAGATCCAAAGCTTGATCCAATTTGTACAATAGGTCCCTCACGTCCTACAGAACCTCCTCCTCCAATAGTTATAGCTGATGCAAATATTTTAACAAGAGCAACTACAGGTCTAATTTTACCACCATTGTTTGAAACTGCTTCCATAACTTCAGGAACTCCATGACCCTTAGCTTCAGGTGCCCATTTTTCAGTTATAAAGTTTGCTATAACAAGTCCTATTGCTGGTACTAATACTACCCAATTACCCCATTTAGAAATATTAGAAATAGTTCCAATTGCTTGAAAAGAGATTGTTCCATGAAAGAATATGTTGTAAAAGAAATTAATAAGATATCTAAATCCAACAGATCCAACTCCTGCAATAATACCAACAGATATACATAATAAACTGATATATGCAGTTCGATTAATTTGTGTTTGTCTCCACTCTTTTAGTTGAGAATAAACATTTTCTTCATGATGTGTCATCGATTTTGACATTCTAAAATTACTCCTTGTGTGTGATTAAAGTATTTTGAAATTTTAGTTAATATTAAACTTGTAAAAACCACTGAATATTTATAATTTTAAAGTTTGAAAAATTATAATAACTCAATGGTATAAAATTACGATAATATATTTATATATAAATAACTACCATTATAATCTATTTTTATTAAATTGTTTTTTAAAAAAATTAAAGAATACCTAAAATAATTTATATATTTTAAAATAATATATTTTGATGTAAAGTGAAATAATTACAAATATACTCTCAACAAAGTTTAGTAATTTAGGTTTATCAAGATTTAAATAAAGTGCTTATTTTTAATACCAAGAATAGATTTTAACTCTATTTGTTCTTAAATACACATTTTATTAATTATATGTATAAAATATAATTTTATGAGATTGATATTTTTTATAAGAGATAATTTTTTTATTAATAATTTTTTTTTAAAAGAATGAACTTAATAAATTCTTGTAAAAGAATAAATTATTTAGAAATTCGAATTGATTTAATGTGATGTATTTATACTAATTTGTTAAATTAAATTCAAACTTGTCTAATATTAATAAGGCAAATATTAATTAGTTATAGTATTATTTTGAATTAAGGGGAAAAATGTGAAAAAGATAAAAAAACTAAATATAATAAATATTATACTAATATTGATTTCAACTTTTATATTGATTTGGATTATTAACCTTCATGGATTAAGTGGATTGTGTAGATGGAATCCTAAATATAAGAAAATTATATATTTACTTTTGTTTTTAAATATATTAATTATAAGCATTTTTGCTTTTTCTTTTGTATCTTTTAAAAATAAAAAGATTGTAAAAGCAATTAAGATAATCTCAATAACTTTATCTTCTATAATTTGTTTATCTTTTATTTCATTATTTTTATATTTTACTATTCCAGTTATATCTAAAACAGATAATAAATATATATTAAATGAAGTAAATATAGAAAATGATTTAAAATTGCAGGAGCCTTTGCTCTCTTTAGCTGTATCCTCAGATCCTCATTGGGGAAGTGAAAATAGTAATAAAGAAGCGAGAGATGAAATACTAAAAAATATTGGATTAGCTAATTATGATGCATTTTTATGTTTAGGTGATGTTGCTGAAATAGGCTCAAGTGAATCTTTTTATCAATTAGCTGCAAATGATTTTGAAAAGTTTTTAAATAATACTCCTCTTCATGTTGTTTTAGGTAATCATGATGCATTAATAAATGGAACAGGAGTGTTCAAAAAATATTTTCAAAAGAAGCAAGATAATTTTTACAATCAAATAGATTATGATAATTTACACATAATCACTTTAGATCTTTTATGGGATGCGAAAGAATTTGATAAAACCCAAGAGCAATGGCTTATTAGTCAATTAGAGGATATTAAAAGAGAAGATATTACCATAGTTTTATCTCATTGTTATGGCTATTGTTCAGGATATGAAGATTTAGAAACATCTTTAAAATGGTATGATAATAAAGATGTAATTGAAAAAGTTACTCCAATAATTGAGAAATATGATGTTGAACTAATGCTTAGTGGGCATAATCATCTTATGGAATTGTTAAAGAATAAAAATACTTATTATGGGATTATAGGGACAATGGGAGGTATTCTTGATAGAAAAAGTGATTATATTTCTCCCCAATCTATTTGGTTAAATAATGAAGATTTTGGATGGCTTGATATACAAGTATATAGCAATTATTTAGAATTAACTTATAAAAATTATAAAGGAGAAAATCTTTATACTACAGTTGTTGAAAATAATTGATCCTTTGATATTTATAAATATATTATATTCTATTAAAAAACTTAGAACATTTACTTAAATTATTTTTATTTTTGATTATTAAATATAGTTTTTTATATAAAAAATGTTTTTTTAAAAATAATAATATATTAATAATATTTAATTGAAAAAAACAATATAATGATATTGTAGTTTTCTATAAATGATAGTAACCTAGTTATACTATTTCATATTTATTTATTATACTAAGGGGTGCATATGTTCAAACATGATGTAGTTTACAATTCAATTAAAGAAAAAATAGTTATTGGTGGCTGGTATGAAGGAATGTTGATTCCATCAGAAACCCAACTATGTGAGATGTATAATGTTTCAAGGATTACAATAAGACGAGCTTTAAAAGAATTAGAATATAGTGGATATGTTAAAAGGATCCAAGGAAAAGGTACTTTTGTTAAATCCACTAATAGAGATGCTATAGAAATTAATTCAACAAAAGAGTTAGGTGATACTATTTCTTATGAAGTAATTGAATTAAAAAATGTAGTAGCAAATTCAGAAGTAGCAAGAAAATTAGATGTTGCTGAATTTGAAGAAGTTTTATATATCCGAAGAATTCGTTATAGAGGGAAATCAGCTGAAGCTTATATTGATACTTGGTGCAATTCAGTTACAGAAAGTGATTTGAAAAATTATGATTTAAAGAATCAAAAAATATTATCAATTTTATCTGATGTAAAAGATGAATTAATTGACGCAACAGTATTAACTGTTTCTCCAATTATTCCAAGTGAAGCTATATGCAATATTATTAATGTTGAAAAAGGTTCAGCGCAAGCTTTGTTAAAAAGAGTTTCTTCAAACTCAAATGAAGAACCTTGTGAATATACAAAAGCTATTATTAACTCTGATGATTTAGAATTTTGTATTAATTCATGGGTTAAAAAAGATTCAAATAACGGATTATAAATTTTTTTAACATTTTATTATTAAGACTAAGTATAGCGAAAAATATTTAGTCTTATTACTTTTTAATAGTCTTCTAATTAATTTTTATAAATTAAATAAACTTTATTTGTAATTGTACTTAGAGCATAAAAGTTAATTTTTTTAGATTTTGTGTTATTTATATCAATATATTGTAAAAAAAAGTAATGTTATTATTAATGTTATTTGATTTGTTGTGTTTTTATATTTCTTTAATTATTTATAAAAATAAGAGTTATATTAATTTTTTTTGTAGCTTTTTATACTTTATTCTGTTTATAATAAATATAACTTGTTTTATTTTGACAAATATTTAAACTTTGTAAGGGATATTTTTATGGAAAAAACTATAATTACTATGTTAAAAGAAGCTTCTCAAAAATATGGAGATAGAGCTTATACTACTAAAAAGTTTGATGGTGAATGGCTCAAATGCTCATTTAGACAAACTGAGGTTGAAACGAATTATATAAGCGCAGCTTTATTAGATAAAGGAATAAAAGCTCAAGATAAAGTTTCTATTCTTAGTGAAGGTTCTTCTCAATGGGTGAATATTGAATTGTCTGTTATAAAAGCTCGTGGTATAAGTGTACCACTTTCAATTAAATTAACAGAGAGTGAAATAGCTTTTAGAGTAAATCATAGTGAATCAAAAATGATAGCTGTTTCTCACAATACAATTGAAAAAGTTGTAAAAGCATATAAAGAATTTGATCACAAAGTTATACTAATATATTTAAATGAAGAAGATGATAGAATAAAAAAAATTGCTAAAGATCAAAATTGGGAAAAGAATGAGAATTATTTTATTTATTCTCAATTAATTGAATCTGGAAAATCTATCATTAAAATGGATAAAAAAATAGTAGAAAGATCGATTTCTAAAATTAAAGAAAATGATGTTATTAATATTTGCTACACAAGTGGTACAACAGGAAATCCAAAAGGTATAATGTTAACTCATTTAAATTATTGGGCAAACAGTCATGATGCTGTAAAATTATTTGAATTACCTGATGCTAGTTTTGAAACTCTTATAGTTTTACCTGTTGATCACTCCTTTGCTCATACTGTTGGGATTTATACAGCATTTTTGAAAGGGATTACTTTGCATTTTGTTGATTCAGGGAAAACAAATGCTTCAATTATTAGAAATTTCCCAAAAAATTTATTAGAAGTAAATCCAACCTTTATGATGACTGTTCCATCAATAAGTGGCAGTTTTATGAAAAAAATGAAGCAAGGTATTGCGAAAAAACCTCAAATTATTCAAAAAATATTTAATAACGGATTAGAAGCAGGTATTATTCGAAATGGTGATGGTTTTAATCAAGCTAAAGGTTTTATTAGAGTAAAAACTTTTTTCCCATTTTTTATAGAAAATGTACTAATTTTTAAAAAACTAAGACCTGTTTCCGGCATTAGGATAAATTATTGTGTAGGTGGTGGAGCTTTATTAGAAGCAAAGCAACAACATTTTTTTGCTGCGATAGGGGTTCCTGTTTTTCAAGGATATGGTTTAACTGAAGCAGCTCCTATTATTAGTTCTAATAGTCCTTTAAGTTATAAATTTGGAACTAGTGGAAGAATTGCTCCCTCAGTAACTTGTAAAATAATGCTTGACGATGGTATAAGTGAAGCAAAAGTTAATCAAAGAGGTGAAATTGTAATTAAAGGTGACAATGTAATGAAAGGTTACTTTAAAAACGAGAAAGCTTCTAAACAAGTATTGAGAGATGGATGGTTATATACAGGAGATTTAGGTTATTTTGATGAAGATGGATTCTTAGTTGTAACAGGTAGGGCAAAAGCATTATTAATCAATAAGGAAG